>CAZFTV010000031.1:0-14195 GCA_964521765.1 uncultured Eubacteriales bacterium | reverse complement strand
GGGGCTCGCGGCGCCCATCGAGCGGCTGGGCGAGCTGATCCGCGGCACGAGCACGCACGCGCTGGCGGGCCTCGTCTCGGGCTCGCTGGATCTCGACAAGATCGACTATCTGAAGCGCGACGCCCTGATGTGCGGAGTGCCCTACGGCGAGATCGACGTGGACCGCCTGCTCGCGTGCCTCGTAGTGGTGGACGAGGGGGGTCTCCGGTCGGTGGGGATCCTCGAGAAGGGGCTCTCCGCGCTGGAGTCGCTGCTGAATGAATAATAGTCATACCCGCGGAGCAAGCTCTCATACCCGATATACAGAGGCCACAACCGCTCATCCTCGGCGCCCCGGCCGTAGCGGCCGAAGTGAAGGAACCGGAAAGCCAGGGTGAAGGGACGAACGGGCATGACGTATTTCCGGTAGTCGGCCAGGACCTGGCTGAACGTCAGGTTGCCGATTCGAGGTGAGACCTCCAGGCGATAGCTCTGGCCGATGAGCGGCCCCGTGGCTCCATAGATCGAGCTGTCATAAACCACGGCGGCCGCGACATAACCATAGGCCAGGCTGTCGGGAGATTCCAGCTTCTCTCTCTCCCTGGCCAGCAGATAATTGTCGTACAAGGAATAAACCAGGGTGTTGATCTCGGCGTCGTAGTCTATGTAGGACAGGCCGCCGGTGACCTCGAACCTCTGCACCCGGTTGAAGGGGTAGCTGATAAAAGCCGACAGGTCGTAGTTGATCTGCCGGAAGAGATACTCCTCTTCATAGTAGACCGGCTCGCCGTCCAGGCTTCCATATCCGTATCCGTAGCTGCCGTAGACGTAAGGGATGCGCTGCAGGACCGCGCCCCAATTCCAGCGGGACGCGGAATTCATGTAGCCGAGCAGCACGGCCGAATCGATCAGCCGGTTGTTGACCTGGAACATCGTGGCCAGGTTTTGGTAGCCGAGCATGTCGCTCCAGTAGAAGGCCAGGCCTCCGCCTATGTAGGTCCCGAAGCGGTCCGCGCCCATGGCCATCTGCGGCTGGCTGACATAATCCAGCCTCAGCTTGGAGCTGTAGGCGGAAACAGGAAATGACTCCTCCTCCGGGAGTCCGAAGAGCGGGTTTCTGATCAGCCCCAGCAGCTCCGACCCCTGTCGTTCGAGGGGCGGCAGGGCGGCCGGCGAAGCCTTGGCCGACAGCTCCGCCGGCTCCGCGCCGTTCAGGATATCGGGAGAGTCGATGGCGTAGATGCTGTAGTTCCCGCCGTCGTAGACGCTATAGGCGACCTGCCCGGTTCCGCCCGCCACGGTCAGGGCCGGGCTGACGCTGGAGATGCCGCTGACGCCCGTTTGCAGGTTCGTCACCTGAGCCAGGCGGCCGGTGTCCAAGTCGTGGCGATAGATGTTCCTGATGCCGTTCCGGTCGGAAACAAAGAAGAGAGTCTTGGAGTCGGGAGACCATTGGGGGTTGAGTGAGTCGGCGTAAGGAAACGTCTCCACCCGGCGGACCTCGCCCGTTTCCGGGTCGATGAGGGCCAGCTGATAGGCGCCGAGGCTCAAGGTCGGCAAGTGAGTGTTGAAGCGTTCCGTGACGAAAGCGATCCAGCGGCCGTCCGGCGACCAGACGGGATGGATGTCTCCGAAGACATCGTCCGTCAGCCGGCGCCATTTATCCGTTTCCAGGTCATAAACGAACAGGTCGGTCACCCCTCCGGCCAGGGCCGAAAAGGCGATGGATTTTCCGTCCGGCGACCAGGTCGGGTTGAGGATTTCACCCAGCTCGGGAATGACGATTTGCCGCTTGACCTTGAAGGTTTTGGTGTCGAGCAAGGCCAGCAGGGGCTTGCCCTTGCCGACGGCGCCGAAGACAAATTCGTCTCCGGACGGCTTCCATGAGCCCGAGGAATAGATGAACTGCAGGCTCTGAAACTCGGGGTTGAGGGCCGTCCTGGTGATCTTCTCGGTCATCTTACCGGTCTTTGTGTCCGTGACGAACATCTCGATGGAGAACAGGTCTTTGGAGGATAGAAAGACAAACCGCGTTCCGTCGGGGCTGAGCGAGGGCGATACGTTGAGCCCGACTTCCTCGCTGCCCTTGACGACCTGAGGTCCGTAGCTCGCCGCGGTCCTGGTGGAGGCGAAGACGGGCGAGAAATCCCTTTCCAGGGAGGCATGCCAGTCGGCGGACAGCTGCTTGAGGGAAATCCCCAGGATCTTTTCCATGGATTTTTCGTAGTCCCCCGCCCGGCCGGCGTCTTTCATGATCCGGGAGATCACGAGGTCCCCCCACCGGCCGCAGATATAAGCCCACAGAGCCTGACCATAACGGTAGGGAAAGTAACGGTAGGAATTCTGGAGCTGTTTGACGGTGGGCATTTTCTTTTGCTTGACGGCATCCCGCATCCACATGGCCGTGTGGCCGTCGACGGGGCCGATGGAAAGGTATTCGGCCATGCCCTCGATGAACCACAGGGGCAGGCGCAGGGCGTTGGGCAAGCCGGCCGTCAACCCCGAGCCCATCTGAGCCGTAATGTCATACTGGAAAGCATGGACCAATTCATGGCCGATGACATGGTCGGTCTCGGCCAGAGTCCCCCCGTAAGGCAGGACGATCCGGCGTTTGAAGACCTCGGTGAATCCGCCCGTCCCCTCGGTCAGGGTTTCCTGAACGGTGGTCGTCTGTTCGAAATGAGGGTGCGAGGTGTAGAGGATCAGGGGCTGATGCTTGCGCAGCTCGTGGCGCAGGATCCTGGACAGGCGGGCGTACCAGCGCTCGGCCATCCGGGCCGCCATTTCCACGACAGCCTTGTCCTCGCCGTAAAAATATATGTCGAAATGCTCGGTTTTCATGATCTTGAAGTCGAATCTATCGTACTGGACCTTGTTTTGGCCGAAATACTGGGCCCTGGCGGGAAGAACCGCAACGGCCGTCAGGACAGCGGCTGCAACGAATGATACGAGCGCGGGGAATCGGGACGTTTTGTCAGGCTTCATGGTGTTCCTCTCTTTGAGCGTCGCCGTCTCGGGCAATTATAACATATAAAACCCCATCGGATTTTTCAATTTTCGCCCTCTCGCGATTGCAGTTTCTTTTTTTCTTTTATTTTATTAGCAAACGCCGTGCCATCTTATTAAGTTGCGGTGCGGAATCGGGGGAGGAAAACCCGCTCTCATTTTGAGACAGGTGTCCTTAAAAAGGTGCGTGGAGAACGCCCGGCCAGAGTGGAAAGCTCCCCGGGCCTGTCGTCCCGTCAAAACCCCCAGAGGAGTTCGAACCTCAGAAAGGAATACCCGTCGGCCGAGGGAACATAAAAGCTGCCCGGCCGGAAGCTTTCATAAAGGAGATGCCCTTTCAGCCGGCCTGACAGCACAAATTCGAGCCTTGCCGAAAAGAGATTGCCCCTGACATGCCCCAGGCCGGAAATCCGGCTCCAGGAACCGGAGGCGGCCTGAGGGGCCGCCAGCCGATGGGCCGCCAGGCGCAGGCCGAGCTTTTGGCTTAAGCGGATGTCCAGCTCTCCGAAAACGGACGACAGGTTCGACCACCAGGACATCCGGCCCTGATTCTCCTCGGCCAGGGTATAGATGTACGATTCGCTCCATCTCGGCCAGCGGCTGAAGAGAGGCTCCCATCCTTCCGTTTTTCCGGTCGAGGGGTCGTCCCCGGAGAGATAGAGCCCTCCCACCAGGACACGGAGCGGCAGTCTCAGTAAATTGCGCGCGTCCCAGGTCAGCCGGACGTTCGCGCCCCATGTGGTCAAGCCCGCCCCTCCCAGCTCTCCAGCCTGAAACGCGGCTTCGCCCGATAGCGACACTTCCGGGAAAGGCTTCCAGGCGGACCTCCCTCCGAGGGTAAGGATATCCGCTTCCTTCAGCGAAGCGGAACCGGCCGCGGCGTTTTTATAAATCAGGGAAGCTTCCCATTCGCGAGTCTCCCCTTTCCAGCTCCACACCAGCCCCAGCCCCGTCTCGGGCTGTTCCACGAGCGACCTGTTCATGCCGTGGAGAACGGGAAGAAAGGTGTCCGTTTCCGTCTGGTGACAAGCGAAGAGAGTGACCTGACGCCCCCCGGCCGGAGTCCAGTCCAGGCGAACGGCGTTGAAATAGTCCGAGCGGGTCTCATCCAGCGGCGTGCCTTCCGCGACCAGGAATCCCTCGCCGAAAAACGCTCCCTGCCGTCCCAGGGTCAGGGTCAGGGGAAGTCCGGCCGGCCGTGTCCAACGGATGCAGAGCGTATCGAAGATCACCTCGTCCCATTGAAAAGCTTCTCCCGAGGGCACGATCATCTGATGGAGCTCGTTGGTCAGGCCGAGCTCGAATTCCAATCCGGCGGCAAACCTCCGGCTCAAGGACAGCCGTGTCCTGAGCAACACCGCGGCTTGACCGAGATACCGCTCCTTATCAAGCGTCCGGACATTGTCCCAGGTGACATATCGCACCCTCTCCTCGAAGCCCGCGCGCCAGGGCCCCGAAGCCCGATGGCTGCCCTCCACCTCCTCCAGGGACGCGGCGAGCGCCGCTTCGCTCTCGGGGCCGGGCCGCTCGATCACTCCCGCCAGAATGTACGGCCCGACAAGGGCGACGACCGCGCTCCGGCCGTCTTCTTTCCGGAATCGGAATCGGCGAGGCCCTTCGCTTGAGAAACCTCGGATTCCCCGGCCTCCCTCGAGGCGTTTCTCGGCCAGGGAATACCTTTCCCTGCTTTCTTCGGGGCTGTCGAATTCCAGGATGAGCACATCGTATCCCCCTGAGTAAGGGGCCTTGACTCCCCGCCGGACGCCGAACACATCGCCGCCGAAAAAGCCGCTGCTGTTCAGAAATCCCAGGCTTCCCTCGAAATAATCGACTCCGGACGGCAAACGACCCTCGGCGGGCAGGAGGCCCGCCAAGCGGGGGATCCTTCCCTGTCCCGGGAGCCTCTCCCCTACGGCGCCGGCCAGGGCTCGCAGGACGGTCGACGAATCCTCAGCCCCGCCGCCGAGGGTGACGTTGACAAGGAAGCGGCCTTTCCAAAAGCTGAGGTAATAGTCCGTCAGTTGTCCGGCGTCCCCCAGCGCGATCGCCTCCCCTGCCGGCGTCCGAAACGCGGTGAATATGCCGTAGGCCGCGGTATCGTCTTCCATCTCATAAATTTCAAGGACGAGCCTTCGGCCTCCGGGGCCGATATAGTCCTGTGTCGCGGCCGCGAGGAATCCGTACTCCATGAAAATCTCCGCCCCCCCGTCGATATAATCGTACAGCTCTTCTCCGATAAAGACGCGGGTGGCTCCATCGGATTTCCAGCCCTTAGGGGCGGCGTTGCCTGGGACATATTTGGCCAACCCGGCTTCACCGGCCGCCGCCGCGGCGACGCTCAGGCCAATCACCCCGAGGCAGACGAGGGCGAGTCTTTTCATGCCGCCAGGACGGATTCCTTGATTTTCAGGCTGCTGAGGTCCATCGTGCCCAAGCCGTGCTCTTCCGCAAACCGTATGGTCAGGATGTCCCGGGCCGACAGCCCCCAGAGCGATGCGCAGTAAGCGTCAACGGCCACGCGATCCTTCCCGGCTACGACCTTGCGCGGCTTGTGAAGCTCGCCGGGCCCCATGGGCCCGTTGGAGATGATGAATTCCACGGCATCCACAAGGTTGAGGGTCGGCTCGAGGACGGTGTTGAGGTCGGCGATGCACTGATCGAGGTGAGCGATGTCCTCCGGGTCGGTCTTCCAGTTCTCCCGATGAAAGGTCCTGTTGCTGGCCCGGTGATTCAGGCCCATCATGTTCTTCAGCGTGCCCGTGAACCTGTTCCCGGCATGGTCCTTGGTGATGGGCAGGTTGATGAAAACATCGTGGGCGTATAACGCCTTGACGACCCGGCCTTCCGTCAGCTTCCGGCCGCGGGGGATGGGGACCGTCCGGTATTCCTCCTCGTCGGCCGTGACGAGCAGCACATCGGCGCCCTCCTCGGCCGCCGCCGAGGCCAAGCCCGTGTCGTCCCAATGCTTCTGCGTCAGCCAGCTCAGGCAATCCACCTTGGCCGCTCCCGCCTGCCGGCACATGCGGATCACGGCTCGCAGGATCTCGGGCTTGGTGAATGTGCCGGGATGGCGGCTTTGGACGTTGGGCAGCAGCGCCACGCGCCCCCCCTGGGGGACAAAACGGCTCATGCCGCCCAGAAGCTCGACGGCCTGGACCGCGTTCTGAAAAATGTCCGACCCCGTCACCACGGCCAAGTCCGGCACGTCGGCAGGGGGAGGCGACTTCGGGCGCGGCCGGGCGGCTAGGATTCCCCCGCCCAGAACGGCCGAGACCCCGAGTCTCGCCCCCGTTTTTACGAACTCCCTCCTTCCGATCTGTCTTGTCATCACGACCTCCTGTCGTCTGCGAAAGCGCGCGCCGGCCGGGCCCTCGCCGCCCGGAGACCTGTCGTCCGCCGCCTCAATTCTCGAGGCGCTTGACCGATCTGAAAACGACGGGCTTCAAGAGCATTTGGCCGTCGACCGGCTGCCCGTGGATAGCTCTTACGACATCCATCCCCTGAACGACTTTGCCGAACGCGGCGAATCCCTGAAGGTCCGGGTTCCGTTTCCCCCTGAAATCAAGCTCCGGCTGGTCACCCAGGCAGACGAAAAACTCGGAGGCGGCCGTCCCGGCCTGCGAGCGGGCCATGGAGAGGACGCCGTCCTGATGGAGCAAACCCGTGGTCTCCGTCGTTTCGTGTTCGATGGCTTCCAGGCGCTTGGCCTTGGGATTCATGATCATCCCGCCCTGGAGGACCTCGATGCGGAACTCGGAGTCGGGCTGGTTGTCAAGCCGAACGGCGCGGTAAAAGCTGGCGCCGGAATAAAGCTTTTTGTCCACATAACTGAGAAAATTCGCCGCGGTGAGGGGCGCCTTGTCCGGATAGACTTCGACGATGATGTCGCCCAAGCTGGTCTCGATCAGGACGCGCGGAGCCGCGGCTTCCTGAGCCCCTGCCGATTGACCGCTCAAGAACAAGAGCAACGATAAGGCCATAGCGGTTGATTTCATGATTCCTCCCTGAGCAGGGTTGTTTTGGCCTGGACGGCCAGTCGTGATCGTCCGAAGTCCAGGACGAGAAGGCCGTCTTTCAGAAGATCCCGGCCGATGAGCCCGGTCAGTTCTTTGGCCGCCGCCAACGAGATGTCGTCCATGACAAACACGGCCATCATTTTTTCGCGCAAAAAACCCGCCGCCTCGAACCAGGCCATCACGCGCGTCCGGACGGACGCCTGGCCGAAATTCGCTCCCGAGATCGTGCCCGGCCGGGTGACCTTATTTTTAACGAGCCCCAGGCCTTCGACCGCCGGCTTGAAAAAGACGATGCCCAGGGGGGATCGCATGTCGAGTCCGAACTCACCCTCCCTGTCTCCCTCGAAACGGCAGCGGACAACGGGAAGACTGTTCAAGACGCGAAACTCCTGCCAGGTCGTCCGCGCGTCATCGTAGGCCGAGGGCTCGAAAAGCCGGACCGCGCCGACACCGAGGTCGATCTCAACCACGGCGGCTTTAAATAGGGCCGTGCCCACAACCCCGACGATGGGCTCATCCGCTTCCTCTTCAGCGGCGGAAATCATCTCGGTCATCTCCAGTCCTTCGGCCCGACAGGGGCCAAGGCGGAAGACAGGACAGAGCCAGGCCCGGCGTTCCTCAGCCTTGGAGGTGGAGACCAGGCGATGGGTTCCGGAGGAGCTCAATTCCAGCTCCTCGGCCAGCGAGGGGGCCAGGCGCATGCCCTCCGCGGCCGGGTCGAGAAGGAACCAGCCGACCTCCCTGTCATTGAGCGTCGGCCTGACGAGGATTTCTCCCCCGGCGGAAAGCCTGGAATCGACTCCCGAATCGGCCCCCGGGTCAAAAATGAACCTGGCGTCTCCAGGCGCACCCGGCCGGGAGGAGTCAGAGCCTCTGCCCAGCCCGCCCGCAACAACCCAGAGCGCAAAAGCCAAGGCTCCTGCCGGAACGATCAAACGAGACATTTTGAACCGCACGTTCATCCCCCTTTTCTTCCGGGCATTATGACATATTCCCCCGCGCGCTTCCAGAGCCCGGAGAGGCTCCCCGTTCACCAGGCGATTCCGTAATCCTCGCCGTGATTGCTCGATCCTCCCCAGAAGGTGCCGTGTTTCCGGTCGAAATAAATGGCGTTGATCGGACCGGAGGTGCGCCTCTTGACGCTGAGCCTGTAGCCCATGGCCGTCAGGCGTTCGCGGACCTCGGGGGGAACGCTTTCGTGGATGTCGAGCTTGCCCGGCGCGGACTCGTGGAGGTCGAAGGAATCCCGCATCTGATAGCTCGTGATATTCGGCGCCTCGCAGGCTTCCTGGACGTTCATCCCGAACTCCACGATGTTCAAGAAGAACTGAAGCAGGTTCTGGTCCTGCGTGTCTCCGCCCTGAACGGCGAAGGACAGGAACGGCCGCCCTTCCTTGAGGGCCAGCCCGGGCGTCAACGTGGCTCTCGGCCTCTTGCCCGGGACGATGACATTGAAGGGATTCTCCGCTTCATCCAGGACGAAGCTCTGGGCCCGCTGGCTCAACCCTATGCCCGTCCGTCCGGCGATGACGCAGGGCACCCATCCGCCGCTGGGGGTCACGGATACGACCCAGCCCTCCTTGTCTGCGGCCTGGATCGAAGTCGTGCCGGTGAAGAACGAGCTCTCCAGGGCGGCGGCAGCCGACCCGTTCGTATCGTCCTTGACCATGCGCCGCGTCTTGTGCCAGCCGTCGAGAACACGGCGGAAGGGGTTGGCTTCCCCCTGGAAAGGATAGGGGTCTCCCGGCCCCGCGTCCGGATCGTTCCGCTCGGGGTTGATGAGCTTGAGCCGTTCCCGCGCATACTCCTTGGACAGAAGGCCTCGGATCGGCTCCTGGGGCGGATAATAAGGGTCTCCGTAATAGAAATCCCTGTCGGCGAAAGCCAGGTTCATCACCTGGTAGAGGGCGTGGATATAGGCGGCGCTGTTATGGCCCATGGACTTAAGGTCCAAGTTTTCCAGCATGTTGAGCATCTGGAGCATGACCGGCCCCTGGACCCAGCTCGTCAGCTTGGCGACGGAGATGCCTTTGTAATCCGTGACCACGGGCTCCTCGAAATGGACGCGCCAGGACTCCAAGTCCTCAGCGGTCATCATGCCTCCGAGCTCCTTGACGCCCCGGACGAGCTCCCGGCCGATGTCGCCCCGATAAAACCGGTCGTAGGCGGCCTGAAGGGCTTCCTTGCGACTGCGGCCTCCGGCGAGAGCCTGCCTCTCCGCCTCGACGAGCTTCCGGAGCGTGTCGAGAAGGTCGGGCTGGCTGAAGACCTCCCCCGGCTCGGGTGGACTGTCGTTCTCATGGGGCAGGAACACCCTTTTCGAGTCGGGCCAGGAGAGGATCATATCCAGGTTCCTTTTCCCTGTGAGCCTGTCCACAAACTCCTTTTCCACGGGATACCCCTGCGCCATTTCCATGGCCGGCGCCAGGACCTGCTCCAGGCTCATGGTCCCGAACTCGGCTAGCATGATGATCAGTCCTCCGGGCGTGCCGGGCGTGACCGCGGCCAGGGGGCCGTAGGCCGGCGGGACGACATAGCCTTTGGACATGAAGAAATCAGGGGTCGCCCCCGAGGGAGCGACTCCCAGGGCGTTGACCCCGATGACCTTTCCCGTCCGCGGGTTGAAGATCAAGGCCTGGGTCTCCCCTCCCCAGCTCAGGACATCGTACATGGTGCACACCGCGGCCAGCATGGCGCATGAGGCGTCCACGGCGTTCCCTCCCGCAAGAAATATCCTCGCCCCGGCCGTAGCGGCCAACGGCTTGCCGGTAATGGCCACCCAATTCCGGCCGTGCAGCACGGGCTTTTCCGTCCGGGCAGACGAAACCGGCCCGGGCCGGAAAAAAAGCACAAGCCAGAAAGCCGTGATCCAAGCGATTATCGAGGCTCGTCTCATCATGTCGTCTCCTCTTTTTTCTGTACGCTTTTCTCCAGATAATGCTCTTCCATGAGCTTCCGCCACTTTTTCATGAGTTCCTCGTTCAGGCCGGTTGGCGGTTTGGCGTCGGCCGGGAGAAACGGCTTATAGGGTTTTGCGGCGCGGGCGGCCTCGAATTCATCCCTGGCTTTTTTCAGCTCTTTAGGCCGGGTCAGAAGGTCGAGAGCCGCGGCGGCCATGACCTTGGCTCCCGCATTCAGCCCTTTCCAGGCCGTGGAGCCGAAATTGGAGGCCACGGACGACCAGTGGTGCCCGATTCCGCCCGGCACCTGGCCTGGGAAATTCAGGGTGGCTGTGGGCGCCACCAGGGTGACCTCGGCCACGTCCGAAGAGCCGCCGCCGATGAACGTCTCTTCCGGCGCCTTGAGTTCGCCGACCCGTTCCGGCATGCCTTTTTCTTCCCGGCCCAGTTCCTTCTGCAAAGCCCTGGCGAAGGCTTGCTCTTCCTCGGTCCAAGAGGGCATGCCCACGAGCTCGATGTTGCGCTGCAACATCTCGGCCAGAGCCTTGTTGGCCTGGCGTTGGTGGACGGCGCTCACGACCCGGACTTCGGCCAGCTCCACTCCCGCGGCCTGGGCGCCGGCCTTGGCGCAGTCGAGGACGCGCTTGTACATGGCCTCCACTTCCTCGTCCGTGTTGCGGATGAAATACCAAACGCTGGCTTTGTCGGGGACAACATTGGGAGCCTCGCCGCCCTCCAGGACGACGTAGTGCAGCCTGTGGGCGATGTTCAGGTGCTCACGGAGGTAGTTGGTCGCGACGTTCATGATCTCCACCGCGTCCAGGGCGCTGCGGCCGGCCCACGGCGCGCCGGCGCTGTGGGCCGTCTTGCCCCGAAAGGTGAAAACCACGGAGAAGACGGCGTTGCCGTCCCGGCCGTAGCTCGTGGACATCCCCGAGGAGCTATGATTGTCGATGACCGCGTCCACGTCCTTGAATAACCCCTCCCGGACCATGTAGGGCCGGCTGATGAGCGTTTCCTCGGCCGGGGAGCCGAAGACTTTGATCGTGCCGGGCAGCCCGAATTTCTTCAGAACGTGCTTGAGCCCGATGGCCGCAGCCGCAGCCGCGGTGCCCATGGTGTTGTGCCCGCAGCCGTGGCCGGGCGCGCCCTCGACGACGGGCTCCTTCCTGGGCAGGCAGCCCTTCTGGGAGAGCATGGGCAGGGCGTCGAATTCGCCCAGGAAGCCGATCACGGGACGGCCCGAGCCGAAGCTGGCGACAAAGCAGGTCGGCATGCCCGCCGCGCCGCGCTCCACCTTGAACCCCTCGGCTTCCAGCGTATCGGCCAGGAGAGCCGAGGACTTGAACTCCTGCATGCCCAGCTCCGCGTAAGACCAAATGGCGTCCGAGATGCGGCCGAACCTATCGACGACTTCGGTCCCGGACAGCCAGTCGAGGAGAAAACTTTTCTCGGGAGATATTTTCTGCGGGCTCTTCGGCGCTGCCGCAGGCAGCGAGGACGATATCCCCAGGGCGGCGATGATGAGCCAGCATTTCAGGATGAGGCTGGAATTCTTTTTCATGATGTTTTTGCCTCCGTCTTGGATGTGATTCCGGGTTTTGCGTTCCTGGACCGACTCCGAGTTTTGAAGAGGCCGCGACGGGGAAGGCGCGTTCTCGGGCCGTTCATTCCCGCCGGGCTCCGTCGAAAAAATCGATGACCTCCCCTGGCTTGACCGCCACGGCCCTCGCCCCATGCCCCCGCAGCTCTTCCTCCGTGCGGAAGCCCCAGAGCGCCCCGAGGGGAAACATGCCCGCGGCCACGGCGGTCTGCATGTCGGTCAGGGTGTCGCCGAGATAGAGAAAATCCCCCGCGGGCAGGCCGGACATCCGGGCGATGCTCAGCGCTCCCTCCGGGTCGGGCTTGCGCGGCAGGCCGGGCCGGACGCCGATGACATGCTCGAACCTCCAGCGGGCGAGAAACGTCTCCGCGGACTTCTGTGTGAACTCGTCCATTTTGTTGGACAGGATGTTCATGCGGACGCCGCGGGAAGTCAGGGCGTCGAGAAGCTCGGGGACGCCGGGGTAGGGATGCGTGTGCTTCCGCCAGCCGAGGAGATATTCCCGGCGCAACATCAGGGCCGCTTCCCGTATGATGTCTTCGTCCGCGCGGCCGGAGGGAAAGGAGTTCTCGATCAGGGCGGCCATTCCGTCTCCTGTCAGTCGCTTGTAGTCTTCCACCGGATGGGTCGGATGCCCGAACGCTCTAAGGACGGAGTTCATGGCCTCGGCGATATCGCGGAGCGTGTCGAGAAGCGTGCCGTCGAGGTCGAAGATGACGGCCCGGAAAAGAAGCCCGCTGGTCATGACGAGGTCTTTATAACAAATAAATCCGCCAAGGTAAATGAACGTTCGAGATATCGTCGCTTGAAAAACCGGGAAGCTCCGGCCCCTCATGCTTCGGCGATTTATTGATTATCAATACTATTGACTTTGTATAATTTGCTGGTATAATGAAGCTAAATTTGCCTGCTTCGCTGGCTGGGCAGGTTCCATAAGTCCCCCTAAACTCCTTTCTTGACATGCCAAACCAGCCAGCACTTCCCCCCTCCGCCGATTTCGGGAGCGCCGCCTCACGAGGCCGCCCTCTGAAGCGGCGACGCTTCGCCGCACTCCGAAACCGGGCGCCGGCGCCTGCCGTCGGGGCCAATCGTCATTTCAGTCCGCTCACTGCATTCGGCAGGAAATCATCGCGCTTTGAACGGGGATGAGACTTCAGGGCCGCATGTTATAAAATAGAGGCATGCCCTCCCGCCGCTATATCGTCCACGTGGACATGGACGCCTTCTTCGCCGCCGTGGAGCAGCGGGACCATCCCGCTTGGCGCGGCCGTCCGGTGGTGGTCGGAGCCGACCCCAAGGGCGGCCGGGGACGCGGCGTCGTGGCCGCGGCTTCCTACGAAGCGCGCGCCTTCGGCATCCACTCGGCCATGCCCATCTCACGCGCTTACAGCCTCTGCCCGCAGGCCGTCTTTGTGCGCGGCGACCACGAGAAGTACGAGCGCGAGTCCGAACGGATCTTCGCCGTCCTGGAGCGCTTCACGCCCGATATCGAGCCGTTGAGCATCGACGAGGCTTTTCTGGACATCACGCGCAGCTTCCATCTCTTCGGCACAGCCGAGGAGGCCTGCTTGAAGATCAAGGCGGAGATAAAAAGGGAAACAGGCCTGACCGCTTCAGTCGGCCTGGCGCCGAACAAATTCACGGCCAAGATCGCATCCGACATCGGCAAACCCGATGGGTTCGTCGCGGTCGAGCCCGAAAAGCTGCTGGAATTCCTCCATCCCCTGCCCGTTGAAAAACTATGGGGCGTCGGACCCGTCATGAAGAGGGAATTGGAAAAGGCCCACATCCGTACCATAGGAGACTTGGCTCATCGCAGCCTCGAAGATATGGTCAAGCGCTTCGGCGCGGCGGGCGAGCACGTTTGGAACCTGGCCAGCGGCATCGACCCCAGGGAAGTCTCCGGAGGCGGAGAAGCGAAGTCCGTTGGCGCCGAGCACACATTCGACGAGGACACGTCCGACACGGACCTTCTGCGGGGAACGCTGGTTGCGCTCTGCGAGCGCGTTTCCCGGCGGATGAGAAAAGAAGGGATCTCCGGAAGGACGGTCGTATTGAAAATCCGCTTTCAGAATTTCTCGACGCACACCCGATCTCTGACCCTTCCGCGGCCGACGAATTTCAGCGACGAACTCTACCGGGCCGCGGCCGGGAGCCTGAGACGATTCGACACCCGGAAGCGCAAAGTCAGGTTGTTGGGAGTGTCCGTAAAAAACATGGGCTCCCCTCCCCCTCATCCCGGACTCTTTGAAGACCCCTCCCCAGCCGACGGAAAAAAGGAAAGACTCCACAGCGCGCTGGACAGGATCAAGGACAAGTTCGGCGAACGGGCCATCCGCCGCCGCAAAGCTTAAGGAATGTACCGGTTGTTCCCCGTCAAGCATCCGACGGCCAGGTAGCCGGTCAAACACCCTCCTGTCGTCGGATTGGGATTGGTGGTGACATCATATCCCGTCGTACAGCCCGTTCCCTTGGGATTTTCCTTGGCCCCGACGCCGTATTCGCAACCCTGAGGCTGGCCAGAAAATCCGGCGGATGTTCCATATGTGCATTTATTCGACGCCGCGCACCCGCCCTGGCAGGCCGCGCCCTGGCTGTTGGGATTTCCACCGGCCGAGCACTCGCAGGGAGTGAAGGGCGGATTGGATCCGTTCATGCAGGCCGCCTCGACGTTTCCCATCGGATCCAAGA
>CAZFTV010000030.1:3729-14356 GCA_964521765.1 uncultured Eubacteriales bacterium | reverse complement strand
AGATTCCGTTCCTTTAACGGCAGCCGGGCTGGCCCCGACTGTATTTCAACACACTGAACTCGTTCAGATACATGCGTGATACCCTAGGGAGGGGAAGGTGTTGCCATGTACCTGCGGTCCACGACGACTTACGGGTCATTGATCCCTGGTTCTGAGTACATTCGAGCCCTGGTCCGGCAGGGGACGATCTCTGCGGGGGCCGCCAAAAGGCTTCGTTGGCTGGATCATTATGCCCGGCATCGCAATGCCCAGTTGACCTGCCGGTACTTCGGCATCTCAGCCCAGACCTTTTACCGCTGGAAGAGGCGGTTCGACCCCTATGACCTGACCACCCTTGAGGAGGAGAGCCGCAGGCCTCACCATGTCCGGACTCCCCAGACACCCGCGGAGGTGGTGGCGAGGATCCTAGCCTTGCGGCAGCAATATCCCCGCTGGGGGAAAGACAAGCTCGCGGTCCTGTTGAGACGGGAAGGGCTGCGGGTCTCGACCTCGGCGGTGGGCCGGACGCTCAGCCGGCTGAAAAAGCGGGGGGTGCTGGTCGAACCCTTGAACGTCCGTCTGGCCAAGGCGGCTCGGAAACGTCGTTGGAAGCCCCGCTACGCCGTGCGGAAGCCTCATGGCTACCGGGTCGATGCTCCCGGCGACCTGGTCCAGCTCGACACCCTGCAGGTCAAGCTCAACACCGGTAGCATCCGTTGGCAGTTCAGCGCTCGCGACGTCGTCTGTCGCTGGGACCGGGCCCGGGCCTATTACCGGCCCACCAGCTTCTCGGCCTCCTTATTCCTGGAATACCTGGAACGCAAGTTCCCCTTCCCCATCCGGGCCATCCAGATCGACGGAGGCTCGGAGTTCAAGCGACACTTCGAGGAGGCCTGCCGGAGACAAAACGTCCGCCTGTTCGTCATCCCCGCCCGCTCCCCGAAACTCCAAGGCCACGTGGAGCGAGCCAACCGCACCCATCGGGAGGAGTTCTATGAGGTCGAAACAATCGGCTCAACCCTAGAAGAACACAACAGACAGCTAGAACGTTGGACGAATACCTATAACACCGTCCGACCCCATCAATCCCTTGCCTATCAGACCCCCCAAGAATATTATCAAGCCTGGCTGAAAAACCATGAGCCCAAGGTCTCACTAATGTAGTGGACGAGTTCACACACTTGACAACTTCCGAACGCTCATATACCCTCAAGCCCGAGGGAAAGATGGAATTTCAAAACGAGACCGGGTTTGTATTCGGGGCCCGTCGAAAAAGGAAATTCCTATCCGTCATTTTTAAGCTTATTCTCATTCTCTTTTCATAATTCAGCTCCGCCACCACTACTGATAACAGACGACCGCAGGATCGGGATTGTTTGGTAAGAGACCAGTTGAGAATCAGAATAGCTTCAGAATTATGATCGGTTCAGAATAACTGATTAAAGTTACCTTTTTGAGTCAAGCACTGGGGATAGAAAAGTCATTCAATATCTCTTTACCGGAAGGGTATGATGATGGGGAGGAGAAATACCCGTTAATCTGCCTATTCCGTGGAAAGGTGAAATTTTGGTAGCCTTTGAATTTTTCCCGATCGTAAGAAAATACTATCAAAACGGGACATTATTGACTCCTGCATAATTAATAGCCTATACTCTAGGCCGGAGGGAACACATGAGACCATCCGGCAGTCCCGAGGCTCTTGAACGGCGGCGGCTCCGAGCCATCTCGCTTTTCCAAGACGGATATCAGCCGGTCGAGATCGCTCGGAAGCTCGGCGTAGGACGACGAAGCGTCCGGCTGTGGAAAGCTCTTTATTTGAGGGACGGCCTGGAGGCGATGCGGGCCAGGCCCGCAGCGGGCCGGCCTCCCAAGCTGGACCTTCGCGCCAAGAAGTCCTTGGAGGAAAAGTTGCTCCGCGAAGGCTGGATTGATGAAACGGTGTTCTCGCGGGGCTCGGGCGGCGGGCTTCGCCACGGATGTGTGGACTTGTCCTCGGATCGCCCAAGTGATCCAGCGCAGTCACGGCGTTCGCTATCACGTCGATCACATCGGACGATTGCTCCGGTCGATGGGCTGGAGCCCCCAGAAGCCCCAGCGCCGGGCCATCGAGCGCGATGAGGCGGCCATTCAACGCTGGATCAAGACCGACTGGCCCCGGGTAAAAAAAACGCCACGCGGCTAGGTGCCTCTCTCGTTTTCCTGGATGAGAGCGGCCTGTTGATGGCCCCGCTCGTTCGGCGAACCTGGGCGCCTCGAGGTCAAACTCCTCTCCTCTGGCAGAGGACCAACTCGTATCGGAAAGTCTCGGTGATCGCCGCGTTGGTCGTCTCCGCCCGCCGAGACGCGGTTCGGCTCTATTTTCGGCTTTATCCCAACTCCAACATAAATGCTTCATCGGTTTTAGAGTTCCTTCACCAGCTCAGCCGCCATCTTCGGGGGCCCGCCATCCTGTTATGGGACCGTTTTATGCCCCATCGGGCACGCGTGGTCAACGCCTATATCGGGAAGAAAACCATCTGGCATCCGGAGTTCTTCCCCGCCTATGCCCCGGAGCTTAATCCGATGGAAAATGGCTGGGGCTATCTGAAGACTAATCCCCTGGCGAATGAAACTCCTTTTAATCTGAGGGCGCTGACAGAGGCAGCCAGGCGTCATGGTCGAGCTCTCCAGAAACGCCAGAGGTTACTTCGTTCCTTCATAAAACATACTCCTCTTTTTTTGCGCTTAAAATAGGCTATTATTTATGCAGGTGTCAATAGTTGAAGAATTTCATATTGAGACTGAAATGATGGCAGAAAAGGAAAATCACAATAAGTAATTGGTAACGTTCAAAAGGTTCGGCAAAAGATTTTGATTGATTAAATCAATTATAGTATCTTATGGATCTTCAATGCGAAGGTCTGAGGATGATTTTTGAATCTATGATTCTTTAACCTTTACGGCTTTATTGAGAGAATATCAAGGCAAATGACTTAATGTAAAATATGAATGACCATCGATCGTTCACTATAGAATTCACTTGATATAGTCCGCCGCCCTTAGCTTCACGTGCGACCCATCCACCGCTGTAAAAACCAGAACTCCCGTCAATATTCCTGTCAACCCATGGAACACATTCACTTCTGAAAGTTCTCCTCCACCCATACGAACCTTGTAGTCGTTGTACATGTTTTGCAGACTTTGAACCTCTTCGGGAGCCATATTAATACCTGTCAGCACACCATCCCTCTCGCTGAGCCCTCTCTCCTCGTTCCCGCCGTCCGACACACTCAACATCACATGCTCCGTCTTCACCCCCAGCTCTACGGCAGCCCCAGTCCACGCCATTCTAAAGTTCCCGGATGATCTTTCGATTCTCCCACCGACATTAAGAACTTTGATGCCTGTATTCGTAAAATGAACTCGGGTTCCGGCAACAGACGCCTTGTATCCCGCATAGCTGCTTTCCGCCGAAACAAAGGTAATGGTGGTACCTGAGCCTTGCGCAACGAGCCGGTTGTCCCGTATTTGCACAGTCCCGCTGATCGTGACAGTGCCCTCAACCCAAAGCCCGCCATAAACCGAGTCTTGATCCAGCAGCGCCGGAGCTCCCGCATCGATCATCACAATCCCGTTGATGAAGACTCCTGTCTCCGTCATCGCGACGGAGGTCGCCTCTCGCAACAGTGTCGCCGTGATATTTCCGTCGATGCCGGCCATTGAAATTCTGAGGTCCTGTTTCAAGGCATAGTTAGCGCCGTCCGTTGTTTCAAAACTGTTGATTTGCTGACCGTCCGCACCGTAAAAACGGGGGAGATCACCTTTTATAAGCAAAGTGGTTATGCCGCCCGATGCCCCCACATGAGCAAATCCCGAAAATGTATTATATTCAAACGCGACGAAACGGGTTATGCCCAATGAGTACCCAATCGCCTCCAAATCGGATGTCAACGCTTTTATCTCGTCGGGCGAAGCACTCCCGGTGTTTTCCAACGCGATATGTCTGAGTTCAAACTTTCTGCGCCTTTCCGTGACGACCCTGGCCACCCCCAATTTTTTCCCGTCCGCAACTGCAATTGACTGGCCTTGCGCGTTGTAAAATGTAAATCGGTTTTGATCCTTAGGATCGAAACCCATGAATCCGCAGGGCAGGGCTACCAGTATACCCGCAAACCTTCTGTTCTTCTGCCTTATCAGCCTCATCCTCTGTCCGAGGGAACGCTCCATGTCACCAAATAACCAGGACGGAACGGGCCATACCTGCCCGCCCACCACCAAGGCGGTTCCGCTGGCTCCGCAGATAGCGGCCAACACGCTCCTCACCTCCCATGTGAACATCCCCATCTCGGACTGGGAAAGCGAAAGCACCCCGCCGCGCACGAAAAATTGTTCGGTCTCGTCGCCCATGGTCACGGAAATTGTTCCATCCAAGCTGCTGTCACGCGTTATCCAGACATCGTCCCTGGTTCGGATGTGGAATACGCGACCGTTTTCCTTGGGGCTGATATAGACCCCGTCAGCTCCTTCTGCTGTAATATCTAATTTCTGTGCACTTCCTTCGACACCTAACAATATGACCAAAATGAAAATGACTGATTTCAACCTTTTCATTTCTCTTTCCTCCTTATTGAAAAAAGATGTTTTGTTGAATTTAAAAAGGTCCTTGGCTTTCTTTTTCCTCTAAGTGTGTCTGAATTGTTTTAAGTGCTCTTTTTGCCGCCATGCGGACATAATTGCTTTGGTCATTTTCAGCCTGTTTTAATGCTTCAATAGCTCTTTCATCTTGTTGGTTTCCAAGCAATTCTGCCGCCAGGATTCGAACTTCCCTTTTTTCGTCGTTCAGCGCATTTGTTAAGGGTTCCACCATAACTTCGGATCTTTGCATTTTAAAGAAATTCCTTTTCAGCTGCGGTAGCTGGGAGTGCATCATAATTGCCATTTTCCCCTTCAACCATCGCAGAGAAATATAAATAACGACAAAATGGATGTCAAGGACAATCGGAAGCCGCTCCTTGTGGGCAAAACGCCTCATGAGTTGCAGAGACAGTAAAAAGGTCCTGTTGTATGTTGTGTCGGTCGAATGAAAAGAATTCAGGTTTCCATCAGCGCGATGAACTCTCTGAAGAATTGCGGCATGAAGATGGAGCGTGGATTGACGCTCAACCGGCGTTGAGGCTCGACCGGAAGGAATGGAAATGGCCGGAGACAATGCCTAACGTGTCCCAGTTCGTGCGTTGTTTAAAAAATCAGGCGGACGAGGAGGCTCAGCAATATGGCCACGGTCAGGCTGAGCGCCGCGGAGAGCAAGGCCACCCGTCGGCCCAGCTCCTTCCACAGGATGCCGAAGGTGGACAGGCAGGGTATGAAGAAATTGACGAAGACGACGAAGACCAGGAGCTGCTGGCGACTGATGAGCTCCATGAGCTGCTGGTAGCCGACGCCCAGCGCCTGGAGCATCATCAGCAGCGACAGCTCCTTGCGCAGGAAGCCGAAGACCAGGGTCACACCCAGCTCGCGGGGCAGGCCAAGGCCTTGGACGACGAGCGGAGAGAGAACGGCGTTCAGCACGGCGTCGGCGCCGAAATGTTGCAGCAGGCTCAGGACCACGCTTCCGGCGATGAGAAGGGGCCAGGCAAACTTGACGAAGGACATGAGCTGGAGCCGGGTCTTGCCGGCCATGTTCTTAAGCGAGGGGGCTTTCAGGGACGGGATCTCGAGGATCAGTCCGGGCGAGGGTTCCTTATAGAAGAACGTGATCACCCGCCCCAAGACGGCGACCACGAGCATGTTGACGACGTACAGGCCCAGAGCCCACCACGGCCCGAGAAAGGAAGCGACAAGGGCGAGGATGATCATCGTCCGCGCCGAGCAGGGAATAAAAGGAATGAGCAGGCCGGTGATGACCCTGTCCCGCCGCGATTCCAGGATCCGGGTGGCCATGACGGCCGGAACGTTGCAGCCGAAGCCGATGAGGAAGGGAGATACGGACTTGCCGTGGAGACCGATCTTGTGCATGAACGTGTCGAGCAGGAAGCCCGCCCGGGCCAGGTAGCCGATGTCTTCCAGAAGAGCCATCATGAAAAGGAGAGGCAGAAAATAGGGCAGGACGATGGCCAATCCGCCGCCGACGCCCTGAACGAGGCCGTCGGCCAGGTGAAAGACCAGGCCGTCTCCGAGGCTCCGGGCGAGAAGGATTCTCAAGCCCTGGAGAGGTCCGAGAAGAAGGTTTTCCAGAAAGTTGCCCGCCAGAAAGATGACGAAGAAAAAGCCAAGGAGAACAGCCAGGAGAATCGCGTATCCCAGGAAAGGATGCATGATGATGCCGTCCAGCCTTTCGAGAGGAGTCAGCTTTCGGTCCCGCAGGACCCTGGCGCAGTTCTCGAATATCTTCAGGGCCAGGTGATGACGCTCCGCGGAGATGACCTCGTAAGCCGGCTTTCCCCTCGCCTCTTCGATCTCCCGCCGGACGCGGAGGAGGAGCGTGTTCAGCCGCGCGTAGGATGCGGCCAGCAGGCGGTTGAAATAAAGATCCCCCGCCTCGATCATCTTGACGGCGGTGAAGCGCCTGTTGGCCGTCAGGGGAAAATCATCGGGCAGGGATTTCTCCAGCAGCTCGACCCTCGACTCCACGTCCCTGGACCAGCGCGGCGCGGGCGGGCCGGCGCGGCCCGTGTCGACGACCTCGAAGGTCCTGGTCAGGAGCTCCTTGACGCCCCGGCCGCGCAGGGCCACGGTGGGCACGACGGGCAGTCCGAGACACGCCTCGAGCTGCCGGGCATCGACGCGGATGCCCCTTCTTTCCGCCAAGTCGGTCATGTTCAGGGCGATGACCATGGGCATCCCGAGCTCCATGAGCTCCAGGGTCAGTTCCAGGCTCCGCCCCAATATCGAAGCGTCGACAACGTTGATGATGACATCGGGCTTTTCCTTGAAAAGATGGACCAGGGCGACTTTTTCCGCTGGTTCCTGGGGATTCAGCGAATACGTGCCCGGCAGGTCCACGATGTTCAGGACCCGGTCCTCAACGTTCACCCGACTGTGCGTGTGCTTGACCGTCGTCCCCGGAAAGTTCGATGTCTCCGCTTTCAGCCCGGCGATGGAATTAAAGAGGGTGCTCTTCCCGCAGTTGGGCTGTCCGACGAAGACCAGGACGGGGGCTTCAGCGCTCATCGAGGCGTTCAACGACGATCTTCTGGGCGACGCCCCGCCCCAGGGCGATGGACGTATTCGAGGCCAGGTTGTGGACGAGAACGGGACCCCGCAGGATCGCCTGGGATTGAAGCTCGATTGTGTCTTCGATGTGCAACCCCAAGGCAAACAGCCTCTGCCTCACGCCCTGCCCGCCGTCGATGGACACGAGCTTCAGGGGCACGCCGGGAGGTGCCTGGACAAGAGCGAGGATTTTGGGTGTCTTTTTTTTATCGTGTGTCATGGCCTGTTTTCAAATTGAGAATTATTCTCAATTAATACTACGCTATAACCCAGCGGAAATCAAGCCCCCTGAACCCGCCCCCGCCGTCACGGATGCCGCACAGCTCACATCGCCGAAACAACCGGCCTTCTCTCTGCGTCCTTCGAGGAGATCCGGCTTATGGGCGTCTGCCTTGCCGCTCTAAAAAGGGAAGAAAACCATGTGAGAAAACGTCTAAATATATCCGGGGAGGTGTGCCCCAGGGCTCCCAAACCGGTGGAAGCATCTCCTTTTACGTGACTTATGGCGCGAAATGAAGAGGGGTGACGCAGCCCAGGGCTCCCAACCCCGGCTTGATTTTTGACAAATTCATACAAAAATGGAAGGATGAATCAAACGACTCACTCGATGTGAGCTCGAGGAGGAACATCATGTCTTCTCGATGGAAAGCAGCCATTCTTGCCCTGATTGTCATGGCCTCCCCCCCCCTTGCGTTTCCCTCCCCTCAGGACGAGGGCGCCGTTCTCCGCCTGTCGCTGGAGGAGTGCATCCTAAAAACCATGAAGAACAACCTCGGGTTGGCCCTGGAGGCCATCACACCGGAGTTGGCCGACGTGTCCGTGACCCTCGCCGGCGAAAAATTCATGCCTTCCCTGTCCTTCAACTACAGCCAGCAGGACCAGAATTCCGCTTCTTTCTCCTTTCTGGACGCTTCGGAGAAGGTTTCCACCCTTCAAAACGACTCCTCCCTGCAGCTCTCCCAGCTCATCCCCACCGGCGGAAGCCTGGCCGCCTCCCTGACAAACTATAAGACCGACACGAACCGGAGATTCCAGAGCATCAATCCCCGCTACGGCAGCACGCTCCGTTTCACCTTCAGCCAGCCGCTCCTCAGGGACTTCGGCTTCAAGATGAGCCGACGGGAGATCCTCCTGGCTAAGAACAACCGCGACATCGAGGAGAGGAATTTCGCCAAATCCCTGGAAGACACAATCTACGCCTCCGAAAGCGCCTACTGGAACCTCGTCTACAGCATCGAGAATCTCAAGGTCCGGAAGCAGTCCTTGAAGCTTGCGCAAGAGCTGTTGGAGAAGAACCGGGCCGAGATCGAAGCCGGCGTGCTCCCCCCCATCGAGATCCTGACGGCCGAATCGGACGTGGCCACCAGGACGGCCGACATCCTCGAAGCGGAGGCCATGGTCAAGAACAGCGAGGACCTGCTCAAGACGATCATCAACCTGCCCGCCGAAATCGAGAACGCCGAAGCCGTCCAGGTCGTCCCCACCGACAGCCCGTCCGTCGTCCGCGAGGAGCTCACCCTGGAGGAATGTCTCAGAGCCGCCTTGGAGAAGCGCCCGGACCTTCAGGCCGCGAGGATCGACATTCAGAACAAGGACCTCACCCTGAGTTATGCGCGGAACCAGCTTTTTCCGGACCTGCGGCTCCAAGCCTCCTACTGGAGCCCGGGCATATCGGGCGACCAGATCCTTTATGAGGGCGGAAACGCCTTGACCGGACAGATCATCGGCACGATCCCCGGGCCGAGCAGCGACGCGCTCAAGGACGCGCTCCGCTTCAAGTATAAGAACTGGTCGTTGGGCCTGACCCTCAACTACTCCTTGAACAACCTCTTCACCCGGGCTTTCTACGCCCAGTCCAAGCTCGGCTTCGACCAGGCCCGCCTGAAGTTGAAAAACCAGGAGCAGCAGATTTTCCTTGAGATCAAAACCGCGGTCAGGGCGGTCCAAACCAACTTTCAGCGCGTCGAAGCCTACCGGGCGGCTCGCGAGCTGGCGCAGAAGAAACTCGAGGCCGAGGAGGAAAAATTCAAAGTCGGGCTGAGCACGAACTACTTCATCCTCCAATACCAGCGGGACCTGGCCTCCGCCCTGATCATGGAGCTCAAGTCCAAGGTCGACTATAATATCTCCCTGGCCAACCTCAAACGCGTCCAGGGAACCCGGCTTGAGGACGGGAACCTTGTCCTCAGCCGTTATCTTCAGGAGATTAAAGAGAGAGTCGAGAGCCTGTGACGGGCCGGAGCGCTGAAAAGCCGGCCGGTCAACTCGAATCCATAGAGAGAGAGAAAAGTTCCATGAGCCTCAAGCTGAAAAAATCAGACTTCACCAAAAAGCGCCTGGCCATAGGAGCCGGAGCGCTCATCCTGGGGTATGTCGTCTTCCGCGTCCTGCAAGCCGTACTGGGCGCGGGCGGGGAGGCCGGGCGGGGAGGCCGCGGGTTTGCGGTAGCGGTCGAAATTGCTCCGGTCGAAACGGGATCCATCCGGGACGTGGGCCTGTTTGCGGGAACGCTCGTTCCCAAATCGGAAATCACCGTCGCTCCAAAGATCTCCGGGAGGCTGAATCATCTCCTAGTCGACATCGGCGATACAATCAAGCGCGGCCAGCTGGTGGCCGTCCTGGAGGACGAGGAGTACCAGCAGCAGGTCATCCAGGCCGAGGCCGACCTGCGCGTCGCGCGGGCCAACCAAGAAGAAGCCAAGAGCTCCCTGGAAACAGCCCGGCGCGACCTGGAGCGGGCCCGGACGCTCCATCAGAAAGGCATCCAGTCCGACTCGCAGCTCGACGCCGTGGCCGCGCAGTACGAAGCCCAGGAAGCCAGGAACAAGGTGGCGGTCGCCCAGACGGCCAACAAGGAAGCGGCCCTGGAGACCTCCCGCGTCCGGCTGTCGTACACGCGCATCGCGGCCTCCTGGGAAAGGGGCGGCGATATTCGGTATGTCGGAGAAAGGTTCGTCGACGAGGGCGCCCTTCTCTCGCCCAACACCCCCCTGCTGTCCATCATCGAGCTGCAGCCGCTGACGGCCGTCGTCTTCGTCACGGAAAAGGATTATTTCCGCCTCCGCATCGGCCAGAGCACGGTTGTCACCAGCGGCGCCTTTCCGGGACGAACGTTCAAGGGGCGGGTCGTCCGCATCGCACCCCTCCTGAGAGAAACTTCCCGACAGGCGCGGGTGGAGATCGAAATTCAGAACCCCGACAGGGCGCTCAAGCCGGGCATGTTCATAAACACCCAGGTGGAGTTTACCCACCGAGAGAAAGCAACCCTCGTCCCCGTCAATTCCCTGGTCAACAGGGACGGCCGGCAGGGCGTCTTCCTGGCCGATCTCAAGGAAAACAAGGCCTTATTCAAGGCCGTTCAGGTCGGCATCGTCGAGGCCGAAAAAGCGGAAATCCTTGAGCCCGCCCTGGCGGCGGGCTACGTGGTGACCATCGGCCATCACCTCCTGGAGGACGG
>CAZFTV010000030.1:1521-3719 GCA_964521765.1 uncultured Eubacteriales bacterium | reverse complement strand
ATCCTCCCCCAGAAAGAGAAGGCTCCCGGCCAGCCGGCGGCCAAGACGCCCGGCAAGAAGCCCCGCCGCCAGTAAGGCCTATTCCGGAGGAACGCCATGAACATCTCCGAATTCTCGATCCATCGCCCCGTTTTCACCGTGATGCTGGTGCTGATCATCATCGCCGTCGGCATCGTGGCCGTGACGCGGCTGCCCATCGACCTCATGCCGGAAATCACCTATCCCACCCTCAACATCATGACCTCCTACGAAAACACCGGCCCCGAGGAGATGGAGCAGATCATCACCCGGCCGATCGAGGAAGCCCTGAGCGCCGTGCCGGGCGTGGAAGAAGTGTTCTCCGTGTCCTCCACGGGCAGCAGCACCGTGCGGGTCATGTTCGCCTGGGGGACCGACCTGGACGCCGCGGCCGATGACGTCCGCGAGAGACTGGACCGGGTTGTTCCCCGTCTGCCCGAGGAAGTCAACCGCCCGATGCTCCGGAAATTCGACCCGGCCATGATGCCCATCCTCATGCTGGGAATCGTGAGCAACCTGGACCCCATCCAGTTGCGACAGATCATCGACGAGCAGATCTCCTACCGGATCGAGCGCGTCCCGGGCGTCGCTTCGGTCGACATCTTCGGCGGACTGCAGCGTGAAATCCAGGTCAACCTGCTGCCCGACATGGTCAAGGCCCTCGGACTCTCCCTGGACCAGGTCATCAACAAGATCCGGCAGGAGAACATCGACCTGCCCGCCGGGACGATCGAAAAGGGCAACTACGAAGTCATGGTCCGCGTGCCCGGCATCTACACCAACCTTGAACAGATCCGGGATACGGTCGTGGCCTTCCGCGACGGAGTCCCGATCCAGCTCAAGGAGATCGCCAGCATCGAGGACACGCACCAAAGGATCACCCGCGTGGCGCGGATCAACGGCAAGACGGGGACGCGGATCGCCATCTACAAGCAATCGGGGAAGAACACAGTGGCCGTGGCCCAGGGCGTCCTGAAGGAAATCGATAGAATCCGGCAGGACCTCCCCCAGATTCAGATCGTGCCCATCCGGGACAGCTCCCTGTACATCAAGAACGCGATCAACAACGTCAGCTCGGCGGCGCTCTACGGAGGGCTCCTGGCCATCATGGTCCTTCTCGTTTTCCTGGTCAACGTCCGGAGCACGCTCGTCATCGCCACGGCCATCCCCATCTCGATCATCGCCACCTTCGCCCTGATCTACTTCGGGCGGTTCACGCTGAACATCATGACCCTGGGCGGGCTGGCGCTCGGCATCGGGATGCTGGTGGATAACGCCATCGTCGTCCTGGAGAACATCTACCGCCATCAGGAGGGCGGAGCTCCGCCCCGCCGGGCCGCCCTCCTCGGCACACAGGAAGTCTCGGCCGCCATCCTGGCCAGCACATTGACGACGGTCGCTGTTTTCCTGCCGATGATTTTCGTCCGGGGCATGTCGGGCATCATGTTCAAGCAGCTGGCCTACGTCGTCACCTTCTCCCTCCTCTGCTCGCTGGTGGTGGCCTTGACCCTGGTGCCCATGCTCTCCAGCCGCATCCTCCGGGCCACAACGAACAACCCGGCCGCCGGCCGGGAGCGCCAGGCAAAGCTCGTCGCCTCGATCCGCGGCGCTTTCACCCGCCTGGAAAACGCCTACAAGAACTTGCTGCATTTCGCCCTCGACCATCGCTGGCAAGTCCTGGGGGCGGCGGGATTGCTCCTCGCCGGGAGCATCGCCCTCGTCGGCCTGATCGGCAGCGAATTCCTTCCCTCTACGGATGAGGGAGAGGTCCAGGTCACGGTGGAGATGGAAGTCGGCACGAGGCTCGGCATCATGGACGAACGGGTCGTCAGGATCGCCGACATCGTCCGCCGGGAGGTCCCCGAGCTCGACAGCATCGAGGAGAGCGCCGGGTCGGGCGGCTGGAGGAGAGGCGCAACCACGGGCAACATCACGGTCAGACTCGTTCCCAAGTCCAAGCGGTCGCGGTCGAGCGAGCAGATCGCCTTCGACCTTCGCAGCAAGCTGACGAATATTCCGGGAGTCATCATCCGCACCCGGGCCAGCGGAGGACAGTTCTTCATGCGCGGCGGCGGCGGCCAGGAGCGGATCCAGGTCGAGATCCGCGGATTCAACCTGGAGACGGGCGACGCGCTGTCGCAGCAAGTCAAGAAGATCGTCGAGAGCGTTCCGGGCGTCAC
>CAZFTV010000030.1:0-1471 GCA_964521765.1 uncultured Eubacteriales bacterium | reverse complement strand
GTCAGCTTCCTGCAGGCGGCCGCCGACAGGAAGCTGACGGTGAACCAGATCGGGGATCTGATCCAGACCGTCCTGACGGGGCGCCAGGCGAGCATGTTCCGCGAAGGAGGGCAGGAATACCGGATCCTGGTCAAGGTCAAAGACTCGGAGCGCATGGACATCAACAACATCCTCGACCTGACCCTGGCCAACGCCGACGGCGCCCAGGTCAGTCTCCGGAACGTGATCGAGGTCCGCCCGCAGCGCGGCCCCCTCCGGATCGAACGCCGCGACCGCGAGCGGGTGTTCACCATCTCGGCCGATTACGCCGGGCGCAAGATGAGCGCCATCCTGGCGGACATCCGACAGGGTTTCCGCACCGTGCCCGTCCCCCGGGATTTCAGCATCGGCTTTGCCGGAGACTACGAGGAACAGCAGAAAGCCAACCGGGAATTACTCCTGAGCATCATCCTGGCCCTGATGCTGGTCTACATGATCATGGCCATGCTCTACGAATCGGCGAGGGACCCGCTCATCGTCATGTTCTCCGTGCCGCTGGCGGCAATCGGCGTCATCCTCATGCTCTTCCTGACCAACACGACCTTCAACGTCCAGTCCTACATCGGCTGCATCATGCTGGGCGGCATCGTGGTCAACAACGCCATCCTGCTGGTGGACTACACGAATCTCCTGCGACGACGGGATAAGATGCCTCTGCGGGAGGCCGTGGAGGAAGCCGGCCGCCGCCGTCTGCGCCCCATCCTGATGACGGCGCTTACGACCATCATGGCCATGATCCCCCTGGCGCTGGGGCTCAACGAGGGCGGAGAGGCCCAGGCGCCCATGGCCCGGGCCGTGGTCGGCGGCTTGCTGAGCTCGACGCTGATCACCCTCGTCGTCGTGCCCGTGGTCTACTCCCTGTTCGAAGGCCGCTCGGAGAAAAAAAAGAAAAAGGCCTAAACCGAGAGGGGCTCCTCCCCTTCCGGCCGAGGCCTCCCGCGGGGAGGAGGGGGCCGGTGTCCGGCGGCCTGATCCGGCCTGTTGGGGCGGGCTCTCAAATTGACTTCCCGCATCCGTTCGTGTATAAAATATAAAATGTTGAAGTGGCTCCTCAGAAAGATTTTCGGCACCCCCGACGAACGTCTTCTTAAGAAGCTCAAACCGGTCGTCGCCGCGGTCAACGACATGGAACCGCGCCTCCAGCCGCTGACCGATTCTCAGCTCCAGGCTAAAACCTCGGAATTCAAGGAAAAACTGGGCCAGGGCGCTTCCCTGGACGATATCCTGGCCGAGGCTTTCGCCGTTGTCCGGGAGATGGCCCGGCGCAAGACGGGCATGCGGCACTTCGACGTCCAGGTTCTGGGCGGCGCCGTCCTCCACCAGGGCCGCATCGCCGAGATGAAGACGGGCGAGGGCAAGACGCTGGTGGCCACCCTCCCGGCCTACCTCAACGCCCTGGAGGGCAAGGGCGTCCACATCGTCACGGTCAACG
>CAZFTV010000029.1:10737-14452 GCA_964521765.1 uncultured Eubacteriales bacterium | reverse complement strand
CTTTCTCCCCGCGGAGACGGACCGTGCCCCGGACGCCGACCACGTTCTCCATGCGCGCCTTCTTGGCCTCGGCTTGAAGTTCAGGCCGTTCGGAGGTGAAGACAACCTGGACAACTCCCTCCCTGTCGCGCAGATCAAGAAAAACGAGGTTCCCCATGTCGCGCTGGCGCTGGACCCAGCCGAGGAGCGTGACCCGCGACCCGGCATGCTCCGGCCGGAGCGAGCCGGCGTAATGCGTACGTTTCCATTGTTTCTGGGGAGCGTCGTTCATGGGGCATCCTTATCGCGCTGAGGCAGAAGGCCCGTCTTCGTGAGCAGAAGTTTCAAAAGGCTCTGTGCGGCGGCCTCGAGCCAGGCGATGGGCTCTTCGACCTGGCTGCCAGTGGACAGGTCTTTGATGATCATGCTGCGGTTTCGGACTTCATCCTCGCCGATGATGACCGCGTACGAAGCGCCCAACTTCGCCGCCCTGCCGAGCTGCGCCTTCAGGTTTCTCTCTTTGAATTCCAGGAGGCATTCGATTCCCTCGCTGCGCATGATCCGCGCCCACCAAATGGCGCGAGTTTTTGCCTCATCGCCAAGATAAGCGATATAAACGAAATTCTCGTGTTTCGTCTCAAGGCCGGCCGCCTCGAGCAGCCGCTCCATGCCCATGGCGAACCCCGTGGCGCAGATGTCCGGGCCGCCGTATGTTTTCATGAGATTGTCGTAGCGCCCCCCGCCCAGGAGGGCGTTCTGCTGCCCGCCGTGGGAGGTGACGACCTCGAACGTCGTCCGGGTGTAGTAGTCGATTCCACGCACGAGCCGCGGCTCGACCCTGTAGCGGATGCCGTAGGCGTTGAGACGGTCCTTGACCTCGGCGAAGTTCCGGGAGCACGCCTGGCACAGGAAATCGCCGACGAGCGGCAGGCCGCGGGCGAGGTCCCGACAGCGCTCGACCTTGCAGTCGAAGAGGCGCAGGGGGTTAAGGTCGATCTTCCTCCGGCAGTCGGGGCAAAACTCTCCCCGGTTCGCTTCGGCTTTTTCCCTCAGGGCCCGCGAATACTCCGGACGGCAGGCGGGGCAGCCGACCGAGTTGACCAGGGTCTCGACGTCCCCGACCCCGAGCTTCTTGAGAAGCGCGTCGGCCATCTCGATGAGCTCGGCGTCTACGGCCGCATCGGCCTCGCCGAAGACCTCGACGTCGGCCTGATGGAACTGGCGGTAGCGTCCCTTCTGAGGCTTGTCGTAGCGGAACATGGGGCCGAGGTAATAGAACCTCAGGGGCTCGGGCTTGAGGTCGAGGCGGTGCTCGAGGATGGCCCGGGCGATCGAGGGCGTGTATTCGGGCCGGAGGGTGAGCGAGCGGCCGGCCTTGTCGGTGAAGGTGTACATCTCCTTGGTGACGATATCAGAAGTCTCGCCCGTGCCCTTGATGAAAAGCTCCGTGGGCTCGAAGACCGGAGTTCGGATCTCGCGGTAGCCGTAGAGCTCGAAGTGGCGCTTGCAGACTTCCTCGGCCGCCTGCCAGCGCCGGGCCTCGGCCGGCAGGATGTCATGCGTCCCCTTGATCGCCTGGAGAGGTGCGCTGAGGCCGGGTCTTTCGAGGTCGGTCACGATTCGACGAAGACCCCCATTTTTCGGAACTTCGCGTACCGCTCTTCGAGCAGCGCCTCCACGCTCTTTTCCGAGAGCTCCTGCAGGGCCTGGCCGACGGCCACGTCCACATTCCTGAAAGTTTCCTCGGGGTCGATGTGCGCCCCGCCCGGCGGCTCGGGAATGACTGCGTCGACGAGGCCCATCTCCAGGAGGTCCGCGGCCCGGATCTTGAGGTTCTCGGCGGCCTGCTTGACCGCGGACTGGTCCTTCCACAGGATGGCGGCGCACCCCTCGGGCGAGATGACCGAGTAGAAGGAGTTCTCGAGCATCATCACCCGGTCGCCCACGGCGATGGCCAGCGCGCCGCCGCTTCCGCCCTCGCCGATCACGACGACTACGATGGGCACGCGGAGCATGCTCATCTCGCGCAGGTTGTAGGCGATGGCCTCGGCCTGGCCGCGCTCCTCGGCGCCGATGCCGGGCGCGGCGCCCTGGGTGTCGACCAGGCTGACGATGGGGCAGCCGAACTTCTCGGCGAGCTTCATGATCCGCAGGGCTTTGCGGTAGCCCTCGGGGTTGGGCTGGCCGAAGTTGCGGTGCAGGCGATCACGCGTCGTGCGGCCTTTCTGCTGGCCGATGAAGCACACCGACCGGCCGCGGAGGAACCCGAAACCGCAGACCATGGCCGGGTCGTCGGCGTAGCGCCGGTCGCCGTGAAGCTCGATGAAATCCTTGGCCAGGACGTTCAGGTAATCGAGGGTATAGGGCCGCTTGGGATGGCGGGCGATCTGGACGATGTGAACCGGCCCGAGCCCGGGCTTGAGGCGGTTCCACTCGGCCTCGATCCGGTGCTTGAGGTCGCGGATTTTGCCCTCCCGCATCGGCTCGTCGCTCAGGGCCAGGTCGTCGAGCTGCTTCCTGTAATCCAGGATCGTTTTTTCCAGGGAATAATAATCTTCCACGCTGGTCATGATTCTCTCTTCCAGGGGATCGTTTTGGATCGTGCCTATTCTAGCAATTCCGGGGGCGCCGCGTCTACTGGGAGCCGACGGCCACAAGCCTCGGGACACAGCCCGGCCTGAGCCCGGGTGCGGCCTGCCGGGCTGCAAGCGCAGAGCATTCCCTCAGCCGCGAGCAACCCCGCGGCGGCTCGGAAGAAGGGGCGTGCTATAATGAAACAGGGGAAATCGTCGCGCTTCCGAGGCGCGAAGAGAGGAAATTATGAGGAAAGAGGGCAGGAGGAATTTCCTGGCCCGATTTCTCGGCCTGGCGCTTTTTCCTTTGGGGGCCGGCTTTCGGGCGCTTGGCGGCGGAGGGAAAGGTGATATGAAGGAGAGACATTCGGCGGCGCGCGGAGATGGAGTCCGGGAAGATCCGGATTTCGAGCCCGGCTATCTCAAGCTTCATCAAAGCGGGGAGCTTAAGAAAAGAGGCCGGGCGCTCTGGGACATCATGAAAGAATGCCGGTTGTGCCCCCGGGAATGCGGCGCGAACCGGATTTCCGGCGAGAGGGGTTTTTGCGGCTCGAATTCCGAGCTCGAAATCTCCTCGCACCATCCCCACTACGGGGAGGAGCGCTTGCTTTCGGGACGGCGCGGCTCGGGCACGATCTTCTTCACCAACTGCAATCTGCGGTGCGTCTTCTGCATCAACTGGGAGGTCAGTCAGAGCGGGGACGGACGCCGACGCAGCCTGGACGAGCTGGCCGGCATGATGCTCGAGCTCGAACGGATGGGATGCCATAACATCAACGTTGTGACGCCGACGCATTATTCCCCTCACATCCTCCTGGCCCTCGACAAGGCCGCGGCGCGCGGCCTGCGGGTCCCGCTCGTTTACAACACCAGCGGCTGGGAGCGCCTGGAGGTCCTAAAAACGCTGGACGGCGTCGTGGACATCTACCTGCCCGACATGAAATATGCCGAGGCCGCCATGGCGGACAAGTATTCCTCAGGGGCCGAGAGCTACCCTGAGGTCACGCGCGCGGCCGTACTGGAGATGCACCGGCAGGCGGGCGTGGCCAAGCCGGGAGCGGACGGCCTGATGCGCCGGGGCCTGATGATCCGGCATCTCATCATGCCCAACGGCGTGAGCGGGACGAAGAAGGTCATCGCCTGGGTCGCCGCCAACCTCCCCC
>CAZFTV010000029.1:9176-10688 GCA_964521765.1 uncultured Eubacteriales bacterium | reverse complement strand
TGTACAAAGCCTACAACTTCCCGGAAATCGCCCGCCGCCTGACAGGCCGGGAATACGAGGACGCCGTGCGCTGGGCCCGCGATGCGGGCCTGACGAACCTGGACATCCAGGGGTACTGACCGGCGGGCTATTGATTGGCCAGGAAAGCGAGCAGGCCGTGGGCCACGGCGAAGAGGACGAGCGCCAGGCCTGTTTTCTTGTGAACGCCGATTTTCACCTTTATCCTCCGCAGGCCGGACGCCGCCTGAAACAGGACGAGGAGCAGGTTGCAGACGCCCAGAATGAGAATGACCGACACGCCGCCGATGGTCATGGTCCTCCCTCCCCGACAGTTTTCAATTCACGCCGATCTTCAACGCGGCCTGGCCCGTGCTTCCGTGGAGCTTGCAATTCCCCTGAGCCGTGATTTCCACGGGCTTGGTGACCGTGTATTTCACTTCTCTTGAAAAATTCCCGCTCTCGGGCCTGCTCGAGGCCTTGAATTCCCAGCGGGCGATCTCCACGCCGTCCGCCTTGACCCAGACCCAGTTCGTGTAGTGAAAAGCGTTGTTGCCCTTATGACCGACGTTGACGGTGATCGTAACCTCGGTCCCCGCCGCCACGGAATCCGGCCCGACGAGAGCGACCGACGTCTTGTTGGCGAGAGCTTCAGAGAAAAACGCCAGGAAAAGAAAAAGCAATAACGCCGCTGATTTTGTCGACATATCTGACCTCCTGATCGGAAACGCATATAGCAGAACAGCTTGATTTTATCTGGTTCGGCGATGAATTGCTACAGGAATAGAGCACAACAAGATCGTTTGGCCCGGCCCCAATTCGTTTGACAACAATAAGGCTGAGTGGGAGAATGGCGCTAATCATATTGTTTAGGAGTTTCGCATGAACAAATCCGGCTTAATCAAAGTTCTCTCCGGCCTCGTGACTTTATTCTTATTAGCGGCTCTTCTCCCGGCCGTCGACACCGCCGACACGCTCATGCTGACCCAGCCGGCCGTGAGCCGCACCCACGCGGCCTTCGTTTACGCCAACGACCTGTGGGTCGCCGATATCGCCGGGAAAACGGCCCGGCGCCTGACGGCGGACGTGGGCAGCGAGGGCTATCCGGCCTTCTCCCCCGACGGAAGTCTGATCGCCTTCAGCGCCCAGTACGAGGGCAACACGGACGTCTACGTCGTGCCCGCGGCGGGCGGCGTGCCGCGGCGTCTCACCTGGCACCCGGGGACGGACATCGTCCAGGGTTTCACCCCGGACGGCTCGGCCGTGCTCTTCACCTCGGCCCGCGCGGTTTTCAGCGGGCGCTACACCCAGCTCTTCAAGGTGCCGGTCGAGGGCGGGTTCCCCGAACAGCTCGAAATCCCCAACGCTTTCCGGGCGGCGTACTCCCCGGACGGCTCCCGTATGGCCTATAACCCCCTCTACGACGCCTTCACCCAGTGGAAACACTACCGGGGCGGGACCGCGTCCGTCATCTGGATCTATTCCTTCGGCGACCGCTCGGTCGAAAAGATCCCC
>CAZFTV010000029.1:8921-9138 GCA_964521765.1 uncultured Eubacteriales bacterium | reverse complement strand
GGGAATAAAATCTATTTCCGTTCGGACCGCGACGGCGAATTCAACATCTATTCCTATGACCTGAAATTTAAAAAAATCGCGCAGGTGACCCGCCACCGCGACTTTCCGGTGCTCAACGCCTCCGCCGGCGGCGGAAAGATCATCTATGAGCAGGCCGGCCGCCTCCATCTCCTCGACCCTGAGAGCGGGATAAGCTCGCAGCTCGCCGTCGGCGTGG
>CAZFTV010000029.1:550-8840 GCA_964521765.1 uncultured Eubacteriales bacterium | reverse complement strand
CCCTCGGCGGCAAGGATCGTTCTCGAATTCCGCGGCGAGGTCGTCACCGTGCCGGCGGAGAAGGGCGACCCCCGAAACCTCACCCAAACGCCCGGAGTCCACGAGCGATCGCCCGTCTGGTCCCCCGACGGAAAGACGGTTGCCTATATCTCGGACGCATCGGGCGAATATGAGCTCCATCTCCGAAGCCAGGACGGCAAGGGCGAGGTCCGCAGGCTTAAACTCGAGGGAACCGGCTTCTACGATTCCCTGGTCTGGTCGCCCGACAGCAAGAAAATCACTTATGCCGACAACTCCTGGAGCCTCTATTGGATCGACGTCCAAACGGGTGCGGTCGTCAAGGTCGGCTCCGAGCATCACCTCGGCCCGAGCTGGGCAAGGACGATCCACTCGGCCTGGTCGCCGGACTCCATGTGGATCGTCTACACGCTCAATACGCAGACCTACATCCAGAAAGTTTACCTCTATTCCCTGGAGCGGAAACAGTCCTACCCGGTCACCGACGGCCTCAGCGAGGTCGCCGAGCCCGTTTTCGACGCCGGCGGAAAATATCTCTACTTCCTCGCCTCGACCGACGCCGGTCCTGTCAAACAGTGGTTCGACCAGTCGAGCGCCGACATGCGGATGACGAGCTCGATCTACGTCCTGACTCTCAGGAAGGACATCCTTTCGCCCCTGGCCAGGGAGAGCGACGAAGAGAAGGCCGCCGCGGCCGAAAAGGCTCCCGCGCCGGACAAAGCTAAGGAGGAGCCGAAGAAGCCGGTCGAGCCGTTCTCCATCGACCTCGACGGCCTCGACCTCAGGATCCAGGCCCTGCCCGTCCAGGCCGGAAATTACCGGAGCCTGCAGCCCGGCGAGGAGGGCCATCTCTATTACCTGGAGAGCGCTTCCTTCGCGAGCGCGTCGTTCGGCCCGCCGCCTGGCGCAACGCTCCATCGCTTCAGCTTCAAGGACCGTAAGAGCGAGGCCCTGCAACAGGATGTCGGCGGTTATCTCCTCTCCGCGGACAAGAAAAAAATGCTCTATTTCTCGCGGGACTCCTGGTTCATCGTCGCCGCCGGCGCCAAGCCCCAGGCCGGCCAGGGCAAGCTCAACGTCGAAGCCGTTGAAGTCCGCATCGCCCCCCGGGCGGAGTGGCAGCAGATCTTCAACGAAGCCTGGCGCATCAACCGCGATTATTTCTACGCCGCCAACATGCACGGCGCGGACTGGAAGGCCATGCGCGAGAAGTACTCGGTCTTCCTCCCCCACCTCGCCTGCCGCGGCGACCTCAACCGCCTCATCCAGTGGATGTGCAGCGAGCTCGGGGTCGGGCATCACCGGGTCGGAGGGGGTGACAGCTCCGCTCAGCCGAAGACCGTCCCCGGCGGTCTGCTGGGCGCCGATTTCGCCGTGGAAAACGGCCGTTTCCGGTTTAAAAAGGTCTATGGCGGCCTCAACTGGAACCCCGAGCTCCGCTCGCCCCTCACCGAGCCCGGCGTGGACGTCAAGGCCGGGGAATACCTCCTGGCCGTCGCCGGCCGCGATTTGCGCCATCCCACGAACGTCTACAGCTTGTTCGAGAACACGGCCGGAAAAATCGTGGAGATCACCGTCGGCCCGGACCCCTCGGGCAAGGGCGCGCGCACGGTCCCGGTCGTGCCCGTGGAGAGCGAATATGCGCTCCGCAACCGCGATTGGGTCGAGGGCAACCTGAAGAAGGTCGAGGAAGCCACCGGCGGCCGCGTGGCCTACGTCTACGTGCCCAACACCTCGACGCTCGGGCACGCTTACTTCAAGCGCTATTTCTTCCCTCAGGCCCATAAGGAAGCGATCATTATCGACGAGAGGTTCAACGGCGGCGGTCTGGTGGCCGACTACTACATCGACCACCTCCGCAAGCCGCTCAGCGCCTACTGGCACATGCGCTACGGCGCTGATCTCAAGACGCCCGGCGCCTCGATTCAAGGCCCGAAGGTCATGCTCATCGACGAGACCGCGAGCTCGGGCGGGGATCTCCTGCCCTGGATGTTCCGCAAGTTCGGCCTCGGCCCGCTCATCGGCAAGAGGACCTGGGGCGGGCTGGTCGGGACGCTCGGCTTTCCGGTGCTCATGGACGGCGGCGGAGTGACGGCCCCGAACCTGGCCATCTGGACCGAGGACGGCTGGGTCGTCGAGAACGAGGGCGTGCCGCCCGACATAGAGGTTGAGCAGACGCCGGCCCTGGTCATCGCCGGCCGCGATCCCCAGCTCGAAAAGGCCATCGAAGTCGTGATGGACCTTCTCAAGAAAAACCCGCCGCCCAAGCTCGAGCGGCCTCCCTACCCCGGGCGGGTGAAATAAGGGGGGGGGCACGATACCGGCGTTCTATTGACGTCAAGAAGGAGAGTGTCGTTGCCGTCAGAGGCGATTTCTCTTCGTCGCTTTTTTCAGCGGCCTTACTCCTTGAGCCTGGACGCGAAGCGGGACTTCTTCAAATCTTTCCTGACCGGCCTGTTCGTGTCCGCCTTCCTCCTTGTCTTTCAGCCTTTCGGCTTGAGCGGCAACGAGCCCGGACTGAAGTCTCTCCTGATCAGCGGTTACGGCCTGGTTTCTTTCCTGGCCATTGCTTTCAACCTGATCCTCGTCCCGAGAGTTCTCAATAAAATCTTCGACGAGGAACGCTGGACCGCCGGCCGGGAGGTCCTCTGGTTTCTCTGGATCGTATTTTCCGTCGGGCTGACCAATTTTCTCTTCGCCTTCCTGGTGAATGCCGTCCATCCCTTTTTCAAGCCGGGCTTCGACCCTCTCCCCTATCTGCTCTTGTTTCAATTTATGTCCCTGGTTGTCGCTCTGTTCCCCATCGTTTTCTGGACCCTGTGGAACCAATCCCGCCGCCTCAAACATAACCTGCAAACGGCCCGGGAAATTTCCGAAAAAGTCCTCGCCCGGGGATCCCTGCCGACCACAGAGGCCGCCTCTTCCCGGCCGGTCGTCCTCACCGCCGAGAACGGCAAGGACCGTTACGCTTTCGATGCCGGCTCGATCCTGTTCATAGCCGCCGGGGGAAATTATGTAGAGGTGACGGAGCAGGGCGAGAAAGCCGGGACCGTCTTGATCCGGAGCAGCCTGGGGAAGGTCGAAAAACAGCTGAGCGGTTTCCCCTTCTTCTTCCGCTGCCACAGGGCTTTCATCGTCAACCTCGCCGAAATCAGGAAAGCGACGGGAAACGCCCAGGGGCTGAAGCTCGACCTGGCGGGCTCGGATAAAAAAATCCCCGTCGCCCGGCGCTACACGAGAGCCTTCAAAGAACGGCTGGGCGCAACCTGATTCCGTTCGCGGACGCGGCGCCTCAGGGAGCCGTCTGCCGTTCGTCCCAAAACAGGGCGCGTCGTCCCGCGGCGCTTGCGTCCCGGCTTGAACAATTCTACCTTGAAATCCCGGGGGGATTTTCCCGGGAAAGGAGCTCATCATGATCAAATCCGCTTTGACGGCCTCGCGCCGTCGTTTTGGGATCGGACTCGCTCTCCTGGCCTGTGCCCTTCTTTGGCCCACTGCCGGATCGCCCTGCTCCTCTTTTATCCTCAGGGACGGCCAGGGACTCTTTTTCGGCAAGAACTTCGACCACTACTCGAGCCTGGGCCTGCTGGTGGTCAACAAGCGGGACATGGCTAAGACAGCTCTGCTCATGCCGCCCGAGCGGCCCGTAAGCTGGGTCTCTAAATTCGGCAGCCTGACGTTTAATCAAGTCGGCAGGGAATTCCCCATGGGAGGGATGAACGAGCAGGGCCTCGTCGTAGAGCTGATGTGGCTGGACGAAACGCGGTATCCGGCGCCCGACGAGCGGCCGGCGCTTATGGAGCTTCAGTGGATCCAGTACCAACTTGACAACTGGAGCACCGTTGAGGAAGTCCTCGCTTGTCAATCCCAGATACGGATCTCCCAGAGCATGAGCCCGCTGCATTTCCTGGTCTGCGACCGGTCGGGACACGCGGCCGCCATCGAGTTTCTGGACGGGCGGTGCGTCGTTCATTCCGGGCCGAGCCTCGTCGCGGAGGCCCTGACCAACGACACCTATGACTCCTGCCTTGATCATCTCGAAGCCTTCCGGAATTTCGACTGGGATAAGAAAGCGGACCATACCACCTACCGGTCCAGGGACCGTTTTCTCAAGATCGCCCGACGCCTGGAGGATTTTCAGAGCGAGCGCCCGGGGCCGGCCAAGGAGTATGCTTTCGACATGCTGGCGTCCCTGAGCGTGGAAAGGATCCGCGGTCAATGCACGGTCTGGAGCATCGTCTATGACCTGTCCGACCTGGCGGTGTCGTTCAAGACCCACGAAAACCGCCGCGTCCGGACCGTCCGAATGGAGGATTTCGATTTCAATCCCGCGACTCCCGTCCTGGCTTTGGACCTCGCCCGGGATGCCGGGGGCGATGTCTCAAGCCTTTTCGTCGAATGCACGTCCGCGGTCAATAGGCGGCTTGTGGAAAGCATCTTCAAAATCTATGCCGATGTCGGACTGGTGAAAAATATTCTCCCCGTCCAACTCCGTTTCCTGGCCGCTTATCCCGACTCCTTGAAAAGAGTCCGCTAGCCAAAGGAGGAAGAAAGCCGGATGACATGGCCGTCGGCTGTTCGCAAGCCTCGATGACCCAGATATTTAAGCATTTTGTTTGAAAATCTATTCCTTGACTTAAGAGGCTTTTCCTGTTAGGATACATTTGCAGCCTGAACAGAAGCATCATTGACAATCCACTTTAAGAATTCCCCCGAACCGACACATTGATAAATACAGCCATTTAACCGACAGCCATCAAGGAACATTGCGATATGACAGTCATCCGTCGGCGGTCCTTTGCCGAATCCGCCGCGACGATCTGAGATCTTAATAAATAAGGCCGATTATGCAAACGACGATAAAGGAACCGGGCAAATTGCCGTTCGACAAAACGTCCTGCTCCTTTATTTTGAGTTTAAATTTAAAGGAGTAAAGGTCAAATGAACATCTATGTGGGCAATCTGTCCAAGGACATGAAGGACGTCAGCTTGCGCGAAGCCTTCGTGGCCTACGGCGAAGTCACCTCCGCCTCGGTCATCACCGACAAGTACAGCGGAGAGTCCCGCGGATTCGGTTTCGTCCAGATGCCGAAAAACGACGAGGCCCTGAAGGCCATCGCCGGCCTGAACGGCAAGAGCATCCAGGGCCGCAACCTGAAAGTCAACGAAGCCCGGGCCCGCGAGGGCGGATTCGGCGGCGGCAACAGTCGCTTCTGAATCGACATCGAAGGGGGGCGCACAGCGTCCCCCCCCCTTCTTTTATTGGGGTCGGGCTTCAGCATAATATTTCCGCCCTTAGCCGCGCTTATAGGCCTCCAAAATGCCTTCTAAGACTTCAGCGCGCAAGAAAAAAAACCTTTAGCTTGAAAGAAATGAGGTCAACAGGTATTGCGTCCCCTATATTTCAGCGGACACAATGCACGAGGAATTCTTTCGACGAAGAATCCAGGGGCGACTCCGCGTAATCGCCGTAGACGGCCTTGAGGGTGAGCTTGGAGCGGGCTATGAGATGCTCGAGCTCATAGCGGAAATAAAAACGGAAGGGAAAAGACCACTCGGCGCTCAGCCGCCGCCCTTCCTCCTCCCAGTCGAAGGCCATGGTCACCGAGGTGACCTGGGTGACAAGATCCGACGAGGTGGAGACCGTGCGCTTCAGCCGTTTGCCGGGCGCGTATTCGCCATCGAAATCTGCGGTGGGCGGCAACCCCTCGAGCAGAAGCTTCAGGCTCGGCACAAAGACGTCGAAGATGAACATCCCTCCCGGATTCAGGTGATCGTAAACCGCATCGAGCGCGCGGATCTGGTCACTGACGTCGGCGATGTGCGAAAAGACGCGGAACGGCGCCACGACGAGGTCGAAGCGCTTCCCGAAGCTCATGTTCACCAGGTCGCATTGTCTGATCCGGTGATGGTCAGCCGGCTCAAGCTTGTCGCGCAGCACGGCGATCATCTCGGCGCTCGAGTCCATGCCGTAAACGTCCGCGCCCCGCTTGAGCGCCTCGAGAAAGATCCGGCCGGTCCCGACGCCCACTTCGAGCGAGTGCCCCCCGCTGGCCGCCAGCTTGCCCACATAATAATCCTTATCGGCGGCGTCGCGCACCTTGGCATAAACGACATCATAAAACCGCGCCACATAATCCGGATATGCGCTCATGAGGACTCCTTCGCCCGAGGCTCGCTGTATTGACTGACCAGGGGTCGGACCTCGGCCAACTGTTTATTATAAGATAGCTGTCTTTTCGTTTCAGCTGTATCTCCCCTCTCATCGGATTGTTCACCTGAAAAATCTCGTTAAAGCATTCGTAAAACGGGGTCGCGTCTACACTTTCCACTTTTTTCAACTCTATCAGTATCAGTCTCAAAAGATTTGTCTTAAAGAAATTTTCTGCAAAGAAAGACTAGAGCTTCTATTTGAAAGTGGAAAGTGTAGACGCGACCCCATCTTTTTTTATCGCCTCAATTCCTCGACGACTTCGGCCGAAACCCAGTAGATATCCCCGCTCCGAGAAAAGAATAAATATTTTCCGTCCGGGGAGAACGAGGCACCGGCCTCCGCCCCGGCCGTGTTGATGTTCCCGCCCAGGTTGACGAGCTCGCCCCAGTTCCCTTCGTCGTCCTTAAACGACGCATAGAGGTCCCAATTCCCGAACCCGCCGTCCTTCCGGGAATGAACAATCATCGTCCGGTTGTCGGGCGAGACGCAGGGCCCGCTGACCTGGCCGCCGAAAATGCTCTCGTCGAGCTTGACCGGCTCGGCGAAAATTCCGTTTCCGAACTGGGAATAGTAAACCCCCCGGGCGGTCCCGTCCGCCGCCTGCCCGCAGAAATAGAGCTTGTCGTCGACGCTGTAGAAAGGCTGCACCGCGATATCGAGGCGGTTGACGCGCTCTCCCGCGTTCCTCGGCTCGCCCCACTGGCCGTCAATCTTTTCGACGACCCAGATGTCGGGGGTTTTCTCCGCCGCTCCCTTTCCATCCCTCGGCCGGTCGGAAACGAAGAACATCTTTTTCCCGTCGGGCGAGAGGCAGGGTTCCATGTTGGCGTATTCCTCCGAAAAGGGAAGAACCTCCGGCTCGGACCAGACGCCGTCCCTGCTGAAGATGCTGACGATGCGCATCCGGCCGCCGCCCGCCCCCCTCTCCCAATAGAAGATCTCGTTGCCGTCGGGGGAGATGAACAGTCGTCCCTGGTCGCCCTCCCGGGAGACGATCCCCGGGGCGAAGACCTCGGGCGCTGTCCCAGGCGGCTTCTGGCCGAGGTAGGGGCCGGAGAGCGCGGCCTTCTCCGTTTGCCCCGAAAGCAAGTTCGTCGCGGCGATGAGGATGAGGCCCAAACACCAGGCCGATCGCTTCACTCCCATGCTTCACCTCCTGAACAGGCCGGTCATCCCGCGTTCTTGACGCATCTCACGGAGACGCGAGCGCCTTTTCGGGCCGCGAAATGACGGCTGGTTCTGTCCCTTCCGACATCTTGATGGTAGGCCCGCTGCTCGTCCACCTCCGTGGAGCTCCAGAACAGGGCGTATTCGTTCCTATAGAGATAGTTGCCGCGAAAATCCGCTCCCCCGGCCGGGAGCGCCTCGAATCCGGTCGAACCGCCGGCCGCGAGCTTTCTCCCCGCATCGTCGCTCCCCCCCAAATGATCCACCAGCTCCTTCCATTCGGCGTCCGAGGGAAGATGCCAGCCGTCGGGGACGGCCTTGAGCGCGGCCTCCCACGTGTAGAGGCGCCCGAAGACGTCACAGTTCTCGACCTTGTCATCATAACAGTACGTGGGGATCGGGTTCCCGGCGCGGTCCCTGGTGACCCTGAGGTTCTCCGCCATCCAAACGCGATCGCCGATCCTAATCGTCTTGTATGTGTTGCCGTCGATATCGGTCAGCGTCTCTTGCGAAGCCCCCGAGCTTTTCCTTCCGGAGGATGAGGACGGCCCGAGGTCATCGAGGACATCGGTCGAGACCCGATGGATGTCACGGCTGAAAGTGAGCTCGGCGTCGAGTCTTAGGGGCTGCGAGAAATCCGTCTCGGAGAAAAGGGCCATACAGAGGACCAGGACCAAAGCGCCGGTGCCGACGGTCTTTTTCATCGAGGGACTCCCAACCAGCGAGGCGTCTGTGCCAGATACTGGTGGTACGCCCGGCCGAATTTATCCAGGCAATAGCGCTCCTCCTGGATAGCCTGGGATCGCTGGAGGAAGACGGTGATGAGGGTGATGACCGAGAACAGCCAGGACGCGGCGGCGACGCTCACGGCGGCGTAGACGAGGATCAGGG
>CAZFTV010000029.1:0-348 GCA_964521765.1 uncultured Eubacteriales bacterium | reverse complement strand
GGGTCAATCCGCTCATGATCTTCGCTCCGCGGCCCTGCCTGAGATCGGCCGGATGGCCCGTCCGGGCGACGAAACGACCGGGAAGAACGACGACCGCCAGCCATTGCAGGGGGAAGACGATCATGAACAGCCAGCCGTTGCAGAGGCCCAGTTCAAAGTCCGGCGTCAGCGACATCGGCGTCCTCCGATGGGGCCTGTCCGGACAAGGGCCCTCATTTCGGCCTCAGCTCTTCGATGACCTTGACCGAGACCCACCAGATGTCACCGTCGACTGAGAAAAACAGGTATTTCCCGTCCGGGGAGATGTACGCTCCCCTCGAATCCGGCTTGAAGCCGGGCTTCGTCAGG
>CAZFTV010000028.1:10331-14618 GCA_964521765.1 uncultured Eubacteriales bacterium | reverse complement strand
CGTCTTCCTTATTCAATTCGACCAGGGGCGAAAAGAGAGGGAAGATGTAGGCGAGGACACGGAAAGAGTCTTTCAGCGAGGCCAGCACGCTTGTCTTCGTCGCCTTTTTCTCGGCGCTCTGCAGGGCGGGAGCCATGGAGGCGAGAAAAGCTACGCAGACCAGGATTGCGACTGCGCGGAGATAAGATTTTTTCATAGCGGATACCTCCTTATATTGTTTTCTGTCGTTTAGACGGTTTTATCATGGCCGCAAATTCAGCCCATTTCAAGGTAAAAACAACAAAACTGGGTATACTTCCACCACGGCGACTCACTCAGGCCTATTTTGTTAGTCGAATGCGGGCTGTCGATATGGAAAAACAAAAGCCTTCTGCCGGCAGGCGGATAGGCCGAGGCCGGCGGGCCTCGCGTTCAAATCGGCTTGAGAGAGAATACGTTCTGCTTGCCGCCGGCCGGAGGGGGCCGGAGCTATGACTTGCTCTTAAAAAAGTAATCGATTTCCCAGGCGGCCGTATCCGGGCCGTCTGAGCCGTGCACGGCGTTGCGCTCGATCGAGAACCCGACTGCGTGCCGGATCGTGCCGGGCGCGGCCACGGCCGGGTCGGTGGCGCCCATGACGGCGCGCCAGTAGGAAATGGCGCTTTCCCTCTCCAGGAGCATGACCACGATTTCTCCCGAGGACATGAATTCGGTCAGGCTGGCATAGAAGGGCTTGCTTTTGTGGACGACGTAAAATCCCTCGGCCTCCCCGCGGGTCGGGCGGAGCATTTCCATCCGGGAAATCCTGAAACCCTCGTCCTCGATGCGCTGGATGATCTTGCCTACGACTTTCTTTTTTACGGCATCGGGCTTGATGATGGCCAGTGTTTTTTCTAGCATGACGTCTCCTTCATGAGCGGCCCTCCAGGCCAAAACATATATCCCAAACGACAGGTCTAGTCAATTCCGGCCGCCGGTGTGCGCCGGCGCGTTCTATTGACAGGTCTGAGAGGGACAGGTAAGCTTTTTTCGCGCTAAAATCGCGATGAGAGGCGAATAAAGGAGCGCGATGGATTACACGCGCGGCGACAAGATCTCTTTGATCGACGGGGAAGGATTTTGGCCAAGGTTTTAAACAGGATCAATCGGCTTCCGGTCGGAAAATGCCTGGTCCTGAACCTCTTTCTCCTGACGCTGTTTTTCCAGGTTTTTCTGATCACGCGCCGGGCCTTTTTTTATCATCTCCTCAGGGGGCTTTTCTTCGCCCTCCTCCTTCTTTTGGCTCTCGGCGTTGTGCGCTTAGTCCGCAAAGACAAGCTTATTCTTTTTTGCCTGGTCTTTATCATCGCCATTCGCATTCCTTACTATATCCATCCCGACAGCCTTCTCTTCATGTCGGACAACGCCCTGGAAGCGCTACAGCCGCTTGAGATCAGGGATGCCCAAGCCGCCCCTTTTTTCCTTCTGGATTCAAGCAGTCATAACGGCACGCTGAAGTACCTGTGTCTCGCCTACCTGTACGAATTATTCGGGGCCCGCTATCTCGTCTTTCTTCTCTTCCAGCTCCTGATTTTTCTGGGCATCATGGTCCTCGTCTATGACTGGCTTCGCCGGATGTTCGACGGGAAAGTCGTGCTCCTGCTGGTCTTTGCCCATTTTGCCTTTATCGAAGTCATCTTCGATTACTCCCTGTTCCTGCGGGGCGGGCCGTACCTGGAGATGCTGTTTTTTTTCGTCCTTGGCGTCCGCCTCTTTGATTTCACCTTCAGCGATTGGCGGCGGGTTTTTCCGGCCGTCTATTTCCTCATGATAGCGATTTATCTTCACTCTCTGGCGATATTCTTTGCGGCGCCCCTGCTCATTGTTGCCGCCCTCTACTCCCTGAAGAGCCGGTCGGCCTTCCGCTTGGCGGGCGTTTTGACGGCCGGCGCGCTGGCCGGTCAATTCCACTTCGTCTACTACAAGCTCTTCTATCCTCCCCCGCCCCCCGCGGGCGGCTGGTACAAGATTCATTTTTTTCCCTTATCGGATTTTGCGCTCAACCGGGTTCCGGCCTATGCGGCCCAGGTCGCCGGGGATTTTCAAGTCGTCTTCAACAACCTTTTCAGTTTTGAGTTCCTCTATCATTACAAGAATTGGGATTCCTTCGAATACTACTTCCAGTCGGGGTCTGCCAGGAAAATCCTGTTCTTTCTCAATGCGTCCGTGATCTATCTCTCATGGATGATCTTCATCGCCGCCCTCGTCCTGGTCCTGATCAAGCTGGTGCGGCGGCGCTTTTTCGGAGCGGCCGACAGGGACTGGATCTACCCCTTCTATCTCTTTCTGCTTCTGGTGATTCTGGGCAAGTTGTTCCTTCTCTCCCCGGCCCCGCACATCGAGCCGCGGCACAACTTGGATTTGGCCTTTTTGCTGATGTTAAGCTACGTCATCGTCGCCGCCGAGTTCCTGAAAGTGAGGCGGATCTTTTCCTGGAAATCGCTGGCCGTCGCCGCGCTAAGCCTGCTCTTGACCGCCCCTCACTATTTCACCTTTCTGAGGGTCGCCTCTTTCAAGCATCGTTCTTACCAGGAGCTTATGCCCGTTTTGGAGGAGCAGGGTATCAAATATCTGTCCACGGATTTCGGCATCGCCTACATCATTCATTTCCTGTCCGGCCGCCGAATCTATGTTTCCGACACCATCGGGCCTGTATCGATCGGGTTTTTCTATCCTTGGCTGAAGGAAAAAGTCGACCGCGTCCCCCCCGAACGCCGGGCTTACCTGTTTTTTTCAGAGAGGTATCCGCGGCATCGTTCTTTTCATGAGGAAACCCGCAAGTTGATCCGGTCCGTGCGCCGCGAATTAGACAGCCGGCGTGAGCTCTACCGTATCGTGGAGATGAAGTATTACCTTCTTATCATACCTAATAAAAGCCGCCTCAGGGGATCGGGAAGTTTTCCTTGAGAATTCAGGCTCGGCCGAGGACGCCGAGGATGAGCAACAGCTCGACGAGGAAGTAAAGAACGAAACAAAGGAAAAGCACGGTCGTAAGCCTGTAAGCCCAGGCGGAGAGCCGGGGGCGGCGCCCCAGGGCTTCCAAGCCCTGGGAATAGAGGACGAGAAGCCCCCAGAGAGCCGGAAAAGTCAGGCGGGATTGGAAGCAACTCCAAACGTCCGTTCTCATCCCGATATAAACGACGAGAAACAAGGTGGACAAAAACAACCCCGCGCCCAAGAGGGGGTGAAGAAACGCCTGGGGGAGTCGGCGGGATCTCCAGGCGGACCAGAGTTTTTTGGCCATGACGGCGAAGCCCAGCATCATGACCAGGGTCGGGATGACGGCCAGAACATAGATCATGCCGCCGAGCGCGCCGAACCGCGTCTTGTTTCCCTCGAAATTCGATTCCGGGATGTATTGGTACCAGAAGGACCCGTAAAGCATGAGGAAATAGCTGTGCTGCGTGGCCTCGCCGACCATCGGTCGGCGGACGAGCTTGGCGATATTCCAATCGAGAAGAGAGCTTAGGCCCGCATAAGTGTTTTTCTGGCCCTCGGCCCAGGGCCATCCCGTGGCTTCCTGAATGAGCGGGTCGGTGTTATGAATGAACGGCTTGCCGAAACGCCGGTCATTATCGATGTATTTGTAAGAGCCCAAGGCCAGGCCGAGCGCGGCCACGAGGAGCAGGCCGGCCAGGGCGGGCCGGTTTTTCCTCCCGGCTCGCCGCTCCACGACAAAGACAAACAGGAGAACGAACGGGACGAACGCGAGAAACGTGCCCTTCGTGGACAGGCCGAGTCCCATCGATACGCCCAGCCAGGCCTTGTTCATGAGGGAGGGATTGTCCAGAAAGCGGGAGGCGACGGTAAGCAAAAGCGCGCCCAGGAAAATCGCGAGGCTGTCGTTCGACACATAATTTCCGAACATGACCAGCTGGGGCAGAAGAGCGGCGAAAAGAGCGGTGAAGATTCGGATTCGGGGGGATAGAATATGTTTGCCGATCAAGCGGTGAAGCAGGACGAATGCCGACACCGAGGTGAGGAGCGAAAACAGCTGGAGCAGCTTGATTTTCGGGAGAGTTCTGTCGCCGAGAAAGAAAGGCTGAGCGGCCAGATAATAAAGGGGCGGATGGAAGGCCTGGCTGAATTGCGCCGCGTGAGGCAGGGCGCCGTGCGCCCGGACGTACTCGACGATCTCGATATGGTTGTCGTTGTTGAAGGGGTCCTGATAGGCGAAAACAAGAAGGCGGAGGCCGATTCCGATGAGCAGGATGAATTTGAACCAGCGCTGTTGTCTGTCCGTTTTCATCGGGTTGATAAAGAATATCA
>CAZFTV010000028.1:0-10321 GCA_964521765.1 uncultured Eubacteriales bacterium | reverse complement strand
CCAAAGGCATCCGCCCCATCCGGAAAGGCGGAACATCGGCTCCCGCCGCCTTCCCGGAATAAGGGGAACTCGATGATCCTCCGGCCGCGGCCGGGGAAATCAATTTTCGCCGGGAGGCTGGATTCTTAAAAGATGATAATTGCCGAAACGCCTGTTTCTAGGGGAGTCATTCCTGATCAGGCGAGCGAGATGAGGGAAGGAAGCCAGAGAGACCTGAAAAAACGTGCATCGGCCTTCAAGGACGATGTAGTGAACCTGGTATTTCCGGATGTTGCTTAGCAGCCGTTTTTCGTATTCGGCAAAACGGCTGGAATCGATCGGGGGCATCGAATATCCGGGGTGATACCACAGGGAGGGGTTCATCGACGGCCGTCGGCTGAGGCCGTAGATGATGGACGCGTCGCCGATCAAGAAGAAGTTTTCTTTGTGGGCATATAAAAATTGAACAAGAGATTTCAGGGCCTGTGGAGCATAATGATAATGAGCCGGAAGAGTATAGCGGACGGACTGAAAACCCTTCGGCAAGAGGCCGGGTTGTTTCAGCGGCCATGTTTCCAGATACATGTCGTGAACCATCCTGGTTCTGTTCACCAGATGATTGAATCGAGCGGCATCTAGAAAGGAGATGGAGATGAATATCAAGCTGATCAGCGACCTCCATAAGGCCGGCTTCTTGTCGGATAAATGCGCTGAGATCAGATGGAGGGATAGAAGATGCGTGATGCCCAGGGAGAAAAAGAGATAGGGAAGGTTGTTTTCGCACTGATTATTGGTGCACAAACAGTAGGCGTTGCCTATGGCCAGGAAGGCGATGGCGATAAACGTCTTAAGCAGGACATGCTTTTTTTCCCAGCCCCGTTGAAAGAAATGATGATTTCTAACAAGGATAAAGACGAGTATGAACAAGGCGGCTAGGGCCGCTAGGTGGAAAGAGAGAAGAGGGACGGTTAGGGGTCTGGCCGGCCGCGGGTAAAGCAATCCCGATAGAATCCTTGGAAAAGAACTTAAAGACTCCAGCTTTTGGAATCGAACTTGCGCCAATTGGAATGGCAGAAAAATCATGTCGGTCAATAGGACATTGTATTTCAGGCCGAGAATGATCATGATGACATGCGCGGCCGCGGCGATGCCCATAAGGGAGATGAAGACCGTTGCCAGCATCGGGCGCAGAAGATTTCTTTCCGTCACGGCCGGGAGGATGACGGCCAATACGGGGACGGAAAACAAGGTGGGAACTTGCTTGCTGAAAAAAGCCGCAAAAAGCGCGAGGGGACAAAACGACCAAAGGACTCTCCTCTTCCAACGATTCGGACTTCGAGAGGCCGATAGCCCCAAGGCCAGCGTCAACAGGATAAAGAAGAATGCATGCTGCTCCATGTATGGAACGCCGAACGGCGGGTAGAAAATCAAGCCGCTGAGAAAGGCATAAAAGAACGAAATGGATCGGGATCCGCCCAGGTCGCGCAACAGCTTATAAACAAGCAGACAGAATAAGCCGTTGAACACAGCCGCATGGAGGAGATAGGCTCCCCAGTTGACTCCAAACACTTTGAAGAAGGCCGCCTGGAGCAGAATGGGAACAACCGCATTGGGCGTGTCGAAATCCCGGAAGGGGATTTGACCGCATACGATCCTCCATCCCCCGTCGAAAATGATGGACTGGTCCAAGGGCATGAATCCGACCCTGCCGTAATAGAGGCAGACGGCGGACCCCCAGAAAAAAAGGACGGCGATTGAAAATATCCGGAAATATCTATGGCTGAAAAATTGAGGATCGAAATCTAAGCGCACGACTCTTCCTCGGCTGTGCCCCCCGATTCAATAGAATAAAAATGGAATACTATCAGGAGTCGGAAACAGAGTCAAATTCGGAAGCTTGGGCGCAGGTCGCCCGAATGAACCCTAAGGGGCGGTTTGCCTTTTTCTTGCGCTAAAAATATAATCGTATCCGTCACCTCAGCAGAGCATGTTCATGATAGGACTTAAGGTGTTATTTTATTCTGCCCTTCTGGCGGGCCTTTTCATTTCTTTGAAAGGGAGAATGCGGCGCCTTCCCGGAGCTCATAAAATCAGGTTGATTTCTATCGCTGTTTTCGCCTTCCTATTTTTAATAAAAGGCGATTTGGGTTTCAAAGGCGCAAAAAATTGGCTGGTCAACACCCGGATATCCCTGAGTCTGAATTATGCGCGAAGAAATGGAGCCAATTACGACAAGGCTGTCCAAGGAATATTTCCCTGGTATGGGAAGGTGGCCAAATTCCGCGCCTGGATTCTTGAGCAGGGAGAGAAGACCGTGCGGCTTCAGTGTCCGGATGAAGGCTGGCTTCGAGAAAGCATCGCGGTTGTTTTATACCCCGTCCGCTTGGACCCCTCGGCCCGCCTGACCTTGGAGGTTGTCGACACCGAGACCTTCCGTTTTCGGCTGGTTGAGAATTCGCCATGAACGCCATTCCGGCGATGTGTCTTTCCCATCTCGCCCTCCTGGCTTTGGGCTCGGGAATCGTGGCCGGCCTTCATAAGACCCTTGACGGGATGAAGGTCAACCTCTTCGCCTTTCTTTCGATGAGCTATCTTGTCGGTGAGCTTTCCGTCGTGATCTTGCTCACCGCTTCATCATTTCTGTTTTCCGCCTTTCTCTGGCCGGCTTTATGGCTGGCATCGGGGGTTTCCTTATTGTTCTTCATCAGGCAGAAGATCCGTCTCGGGCGCAAGGAGAGCGACTGTTTCGGCGGGGGGAAGGACGCCCCGTCGCTGAAAAACCTTGCGCCCGTCGGGCTGATTATTCTGATTTGTCTCCCCCATATCCCGTTCTCTTTTTTTCACGTGCAAGACCAGCACGATCCCAGGTATATGTGGCTGTTTCACGGAAAGGCGTTTTTCTATGACAACCAGGTCGACCCCTCTTACTTGAAAAACCCCGAATACGCCTGGAGCCAGCCCCACTACCCGATTTTTATCCCGCTGCTCTCTGTTTATCATGCCCGGATCTTAGGCGGCTGGCATGAAATATTGAATAAGAGCTTTATTTATTTCCACTGGCTGGCGGGATTGATTTTATTTTTTTTCCTTTTGAGAAATCGGGGCGTTCCACCCGCTTTGTCTCTCTTGGGGATAGCGTTTCTCCCTTTTATCTACCACAAGTACGCCATGACCGGGTACGGCGATTCTATCTGGGGCCTCAACTTCATGCTCGGAATTTTATTTTCCCTGGATTCACTGGAGAAGGGGCCGAAGACTCCAGGGCGGTTCTCTCTGCTGGCGGGGTCTCTCTTCTTCAGTATGGCCGCCCTCACGAAGCTGGAAGGTCTGGCCGGGTCTTTGGTTTTCCTGGCCCTGATGTCCATCGTTTTCCTTGCCGGGAGAGGGCCGGTCGGCAGATATCTCTTTTATTTCCTCGGGCCTTTCGTTCTGTGTGTTTTTCCCTGGTACGCATTCGCGGCCGCCCACGGACTCAAGGGCCTTCATCCCAGGCCTCTTCTCGGCTTTCTCCGTTACGGCGCGCCCGAGCTCGTTCAACGCGCGAAATTCATTTTCACTTTTCCGTTCTTGGAAAAACTTCTGATCCCTCAGGTTTATTGCTTCATGGTCGGCTCGCTCGGCCTGACTCTGGCCTTGCTTCTCTGGAACATAAAAAGATTTAAGTCTTTCCTGAGCTCATGGCTGATTCTCTCCGCCAATATCCTTATCCTGCTCGTCTATTTCGCCATGTATCTTGGGAATCCTCTTCTGGAGTTTGAACTGAAGTACGGCCTGGAGAGAATCCTGTCCGTGAATTTCATGCTCTGCCTTCTGGCCCTTCTCGACCTTTCGAGGTCTGAACCCGGCTCATCGCAGCGCCGGGTCGGCTGATCGTTTGCTTCCCCGTCCGGCGGCCCGAGGCGCATGTCGCTGAACGGCCGACATTTGCCGGCGCCTTGACATCCCTTCGGGCCATGATTTAATATCCGCTCCCTTAAACAGGCGCTGTTCCCGGCGGAGGTGAACGGGCGGCGGGGGCCGGGAGCCATAATCTTGCGCCGGCGCCGGGGACAATTTCCGCCCTGCCATGGAATCCGGATTCGTTCTATAATATGTCCCAAGGAGAGCGATGAATAAACGCTTGGCGGTCATGATGCCGGTTTACAACGAGGAGCCGGTCCTCCAAGAAAACGTCGAAAAGCTTCTATCCTTCTTGGAAAACAATATTGAGATAGGATTCGTCCTGCAGATATTAGACAGCGACAGCACGGACGGGACGGCGAGGATCGCGCATCAATGCGCCGGCAAGAATTCGAGAGTCGGCTACATGAATATTCACAGCCCCGGCAAGGGGGGGAAAATCAAGCATTTCGTGCTCCATTCCGACTTCGATTATTACGCTTTCATCGACGCCGACCTGCCCATCGGCTTGGAGAGGTTTCGGGTGATCCTGGACGCGGTCATGAAAGACGGCGCCGACCTGGCCATCGCCTCGAGATACATCGGGGGCGGGAAATCTCATCGGAGGATGTCCAGAAACATCGCCTCCAAGGCGTACAACCGGATTCTCAATGTGTTTCGCATCCTGCCCGTGCGCGATGCCTTTGCCGGGGCCAAATGCTGGAACGCCGGGGTGAAACGCAGCGTCTGGCCTAAGGTCAAAGACAGGGAATGGTTCTTTGATACGGAGCTCATTTACCATGCGCTCAAGCGGGGCTTGGTTGTGCGGGAAATCCCCGTGGTCTATAATGACCTGCGGAAAGATTCGAAGCTCCACGCCTTCCGGGACGGCATGAAGATCGGCAAGGCGCTCTTAAAATTCATACTGACGAGAGAGAGATGAAAGTCGTCATTCTCTGCGGGGGAAAAGGCGCCCGGATGGGCGAAGTCAACCAGGAAATTCCGAAACCGCTGATGGAGATAGGCGGGAAACCCGTCTTGTGGCACATCATGAACAGGTACGGCCGTCAAGGATACGGAGAATTCGTGCTGCTGCTCGGCCATCTCGGACATAAGATCCGGGATTATTTCGCCGGGTGTCCCGAGGCGGAGTGGAAAATCGACATGGTCGACACCGGGCCGGACGCGACAAAATCGGAGAGAATTGCCCAGGTGGGACATCTCATCAAGGAAGAAAACTTTTTTCTTTCCTATGGAGACGACCTGGCCGACATCAATTTTTTCAAGCTGCTGAAATTCCATGAATACATGGACAACATCGTCACCCTCACCTCCGTCAGGCTCGTTTCGCCCTTCGGCGTCCTGGAGATGGACGAGGAGCAGCGCATCATCGAATTCAAGGAAAAGCCCGTGCTCGAACAATGGATGAACGGCGGGTTCATGGTCATGAGCAAGCGGATCTTCCCCTACCTCCGGCTGGGAGAGCTCGAGGAAGAGGTGTTCAACAGGCTCGTGGCGGAGCGGAAGATCGGCGCGTACAAGCACAAGGGAATGTGGAAGAGCATGAACACGCTCAAGGACTACATCGACCTCAACAAGCTCTGGGACGAGGGCAAGGCTTTCTGGAGAGAAAAGGATGGCGAATAATTTCTGGGACGGCGCCCGCGTGTTCATCACCGGGGCCGACGGGTTCATCGGAGCGTGGATAGCGAAATCCTTGGTGGAAGCGAAGGCCGACGTCTTCGTCATTATGCGCGACATCAAGACGGAGTGCAGCCTCGACCTTCTGGAGGTCAAGGACAGGGTCAACCTGATCCACGGGGATATCCTTGACGGGGAGCTTCTCAAGCGGATTACGAATGAAAAGAAGATTCAAGTGTGCTTCCATCTTGCCGCCCAGCCGCTCGTGGAGGTGGCCAACGCCTCGCCGGCGTCGACGTTTGAGTCCAACATCAGGGGCACCTGGAATCTTCTCGAAGCCTGCCGGGTGCATGGGGTTGAGAGAATCGTCGTGGCCTCGAGCGACAAGGCCTACGGAGAGCAAAAAGAGCTGCCGTATAAGGAAGACGCCCCGCTGTTGGGGCTTTTCCCCTATGACGCCTCCAAGGCCTGCGCGGATATTCTCGCCCGATGCTACGCCGGGAGCTTCGGCTTGAAGATCGCGGTGACCAGAAACGCGAACACGTACGGGGGGGCGGACCTGCATTTCAACAGGATCGTCCCGGATGCCATCCGTTCGGCCGTCGTCGGCCGGCCGTTGATGATTCGAAGCGACGGAACCCTGGAGAGGGACTACATGTATGTGAAAGACGCGGTGAGAGGATACCTCATGCTTGCCGAAAACCTTCACCGTCCCGGGATTTCCGGAGAGGCGTTCAACTTCGGCACGGGGAGCCCCATCAGCGTTCTCGAGCTCTTCAAGAAGATATCCGCCTTGGGCGGGGCAAACGTGGAGGTCAGGGTGTTGGGCCGGGCCAAGAATGAAATCAACCGGCAATACTTGTGCACGGATAAAGCCGCAAAACTTCTCGACTGGAAGCCGAGATACACTCTGGATGAGGGATTGAAAGAAACATGGGCCTGGTATAGAGAGTATTTTCTGAAGAAAACCGCATGACTCGACGTGGCGTTGCGTCAGGGGGAAACGCGGCCCGAAAAGAGCTTGAAATTTTTGCCGGGAGCCAGGGGATTTCGCTCTTCGGCGCGGCCGACATCCGGGGCGTCCGCGAAGGCTTCCTGCTCGACCCGGAGACCACCGGCCGGTTCGACTCCGCCCTGTCGCTGGGCGCGCGTCTCTCGGACGCGGTGTTGGAGGACATCCGCTCCGAGCCGACGCCGCTCTATTTCCACCACTACAAGCAGGCGAATTATCTCCTCGATCGCGCCGCCCATCTGGTGTCCCAATGGATCCAGGAGCGCGGGCACCGGGCGCTTCCCGTGGCCGCCTCTCAGATCGCCGATTGGGAAGGCCAGCGGGGGCATGTCTCCCACAAGAAAATCGGACTCTTGGCCGGACTGGGATGGATCGGCCGCAACAACCTCCTGGTCAACCCGGAGGCCGGCGCCCGGTTCCGGCTCGTCACGGTGCTGACCGACATGCCTCTCGCGCCCGACAAGCCGCGGGAGGGCCGGTGCGGCGACTGCCGCCGCTGCGTCGCCGTCTGCCCCGCGGGCGCCGTCAAGGAGGACGCCGCGGACTTCGACCACCGGGCCTGTTATGAGAAACTCAGAGAATTCCGCCGCCGGGGGCTGGTCGGCCAGCTCATCTGCGGCGTGTGCGTCAAGGCCTGCCGCGGGCCTATTTCTTCATGACGGGCACCCAGATCTCGGTCTTTAAATCCTGCGGACGCGTCGAGTTGGGGTCGGAGAGGTATTTCTCCATGATCGGCCCGGCCACAACGTAGCCGTTGGCCTCGATCCAGGCCATCATCTCGCCATACACGGAGCCCGAGGTCTCGTAGGGGCCGACGTGTATCGCCTCGACCACCGTGGTGAACGTCCACTGCCTCAGCCGCAGGGGGTCCTGGACGTTCGTTTCCGATACGGGGAACCCGATTTCCCACTGAAGTTTCTCAGGATCGGTCGTTTCCGGGTCGTTGTAAAACACGCCCAGCATGGGTCCCATGGGGGCGATGTTCTGGGTCTGGATGGAATACAGCAGAAGCTCTATGTTTTGCTGCATGGCGGTGAAGGGGCCCTTGCAGGACAAGCTGCAGTACAAAAAGCTCGCGACGTCCATGACCTTGAAATCAGCCGCTGCCGGAATCGACGCGCCGGCAGGCCGGCTGCCCATTCCCAGCGCCAGGGCCGTGAGGGCGGCTCCCATCATAAGTTTTTTCATTATGAACCTCCCTTGATCGTCTTCAGGATCAACAACTGTTCATTATAATATAATCGGCCGAAAGCGGCGTTGTGTGTTTTATTTCGGCGGCGGATACAGCTCGTTCCACCAGGCAGGCCTGTTTTTCAGCCAGCGGTCGAACCAGGCCATGATGGTCTTTGTCCAGGTCAATCTCTTGTTGCGGTCCAGGATGTGATGGTCTTGGTCCAGGATCTGGATGAACTCGACTTCCCGCCCCAGGAGCTTCAGGGCCGTGAACATCTGGGTGCTTTCGCCGGACGGGACATTGGTGTCCGCCGAGCCGTGCAGAAGCAGGAGGGGCGTTTTGACCTTGTCGGCGCGAAAGAGGGGGCTCTGGCCGACGTAGAGGTTGGGACGGTTCCAGGGGAAGCTTTCGGCCGCCGCCACGGCGTTGTAGGCGTAGCCCCAGAACCCTTCGCCCCAATAGCTCGAGATCGAGCTGATGCCGGCATGGGAGACGGCGCAGGCGAAGAGATCGGTCCTGGTGACGAGGAGCATGGTCATGAACCCGCCGTAGGAAGCGCCGATGCAGCCCACGCGCTTGGGGTCCGCGTAGGGATGGGCCGCCAGGAACTTCTTGACGCCGTCGATGATCTCGTCGGCGACGATGAGGCCCCAATCGTTGACATGGAGGGCAGAGAAGGCCTGGCCGTAGCCGATGGCCCCGCTGGGCTGCAGGACATAGACCACGTAGCCCAGGGCGGCGTAGTATTCGTGAGGATAGCGCCCCCCGAAATCTCGCGAGATGGGAGTCGTGCCTCCGTAGTAATTGACGAGACAGGGGTAACTGCGTTTCGGGTCGAAGCCGGGCGGCAGGTAGACAAGCCCTTCTATTTCGCGCCCCCGCTTGTTCCTGAAAGACCACGGCTCGGTCTTGCCGAAGCGGACATCGGCGTAATCCGCGGCCGCTGGGTCTCTCAGAAGGCGGACGGTGTTGTCCTCCAGGTTGAGGAGATAAGCCTTGGGGGGGTCGTTCGGCCCGGAGCCGAGAAAGGCCGCCAGGGGGGCTTTCCTGGCCAGCCGGACGTCTCGGACGATGTCCCTGCCGCAATCGAGCGGAGTGAACGTTTTTCTCTCCGGGTCGCACCGGTAAAGCCTGACAAAAGACTTGTCTGTGACCGTGAAATACAGGCTCTTCCCGTCCGGCGCCCAGCAAGCGTCGTTCACGGCCGGGTCGAAGTCGAGGGTCAGGGAGACGGCCCGGCCGGTTTCGAGGTCGAAAAGATAGGCCTGGGTATCATAGTCGTTGGAGACGGTCCCCTGGGGCGTTTTCGCGCCCAGGGAGCCGAAGAGCGAAGGCCCTCCCAGGAAAAGCAGCTTCCGTCCGTCGGGGCTCCATTCGGCCCCTGAGAGCCAGGGCCCTTTCCACAGCGGCCGTGTTTCAAGGGTGGAGAGGTCGAGGAGGAAGAGCTCCGTGCTGCTGTAGGGCCGGCGGTTCATATCGATGAGCTGGCGGCCGAAGACGAGGCTGCGGCTGTCGGGGCTCAACGCGGTCAAGCCCGTGGACATGTCGCCGGCCGTGAGCCGCTGCCGCGTCCCCTCCGGCACGGCCAGCTTGTAGAGATGGCTCAGGCGGCGCCAGAAGGGCTGGCGGTCGGGAAGGTTCTTGAACCTCCTCGTGCCCTCCGGGTCTTTCTCGGGCTCGTCGCTCAGAGAATAAATGATGAAAGATCCGTCGGGCGCCCAGGAATGGCGGCCGAGCCCTTTGACCTCCGACAGGAGCGGCTCCGACGTTCCCCGCTCGAGGTCCACGAGCCAGAGGGTGCCGGCTTGCTTCTCCCGGGTCACGTAGGTGAAGCTCTTTCGGCCGGGAACCCACTGGATGTCCGAGACGGACATTCCGCCCCTGTAGGTCCCTAAAAGCCCGCCGCCGGGGACGTCATAAAGCTCGAGCCAGGATTCGCTCTCCTCGCCCGGAATCTTCGTCCGGCTGAGCGACACTCCCGCCATCGAGCCGTCATCCGAGAGCGAGATGCCCGTAACGCGGGTCGCATCCAGCAGGTGGCGGAGGGACATCCGGTCCTCGGCCCAGGCGGAAACCTCGATCCCGGCGGGAGGCGCCGTTTCGGTGAGCGTCAGGACGGCCTTAACCGCCCAGGGGGAATCGTTCTCCGGGTCGCGAAGGGTCTTGACGACGAGGAGGTGGCGGCCGGATTCGAGCTTGAGGTCGGCCGAAGCTTTTGGGGCCGCGGCCGTCGCCTTGTCGTCGGCCCTTTTTTCCGACGCGGACTTCACGGCCACGGAGCGGCCGTCGAGGTAGACCTGAAGGAGATGGGCGCTCGAGACGCTCAGCTTGGCCTCGGCCCAGTCCTCGACCAGGATGGCGGCCGCCAGGAAAGCCGTTTCCGGCGTCTTCCCGGTAGATTGAATCTCCACTCCGTTCTCTCCCGCCTCGCGTCTGACCCATGTCGCGGACCGCCCTCCAGGCCAGGGGAGCGTCCCGCCTTCTCGCGGCGCCAGCGAGGCGGGGTCTATGGGCTCGAACTTGAGCAGGTCGGCCGGGCCGAAGGCGCGGCCGCCGCCCGCATTCGAAGCGGGCAGGGGCGAGGGGAAGGGACCGGCCGCCAGCCAGGCTGCGACGGGGATTTCCCTGGTCTTGGC
>CAZFTV010000027.1:13322-14823 GCA_964521765.1 uncultured Eubacteriales bacterium | reverse complement strand
CCTTGACGAAATCGAAACCATGGCTCCGCCGATGCAAGTTAAGCTTTTGCGGGTGCTTCAGGAGAGGGAGATAACGCGTGTCGGGGGCGACAATGTCATAAAAGGGGATGTGAGAGATTATTTTGATGAGTTGAAATTCGATGTGATCCTCACCAATCCCCCCTTTGCCGGGGAGATGAAGGATCGCAAGATGCTGATACACTACGATCTGGCCAAACCGGCCCTCAAGCGGGCCAGGGACAAATCCCCCAAGGAGGAGCGGGACGTCCTTTTCATCTACGATGGACCGGCCGGGCGCTCGGAAGCCTTCAAGACGGCTTCCTACATCGAGAAGCTCCTCAGCCATTTTTCCCTCGGTCCCGGCCGGCTGGTCCAGGCCCGCGACTACCGGCCGGGTTCGGCCGAAGTCCCCGGCTTCCTGTTCGTCGTCTTCGAGGAGGGGACGCCCGACGTCCCCGACGCCCTGCTCCGGGATCTGGCCCGCCGAAAAGCCCCGATCGTCTGGGTCAACCTGCACGTCGAAAAGCTCCTCGAGCTGAACCCGGAACGCTGGGGCCTGACCCACATGGGACTCGACTTCTCGGGAAAATTCCGCGTGACCTACAAGGACAGGACCTTCGTCAAGGAGGACCCTGAGTTCAACATGATCCGCGTCGACGTCCCGGACAAGGTCTGGGTCGCTGCCCGTCTCGATGACGGCGCCGGCCGGACGTGGCCCTATGTCCTCCGCTCCCGCAACCTGTGGTACGTGGCCGACGCCCCCTATTCCTACGCCCACGAGGGAGGGCGTTTTCTCGTCCTGGCCGACCTCCTGCACGACGTCTTCGGCCTCGACCACCCGCCCTCGCGCCGGGCCATGCTGCGCATCGAAGACCTGACCCCCGAGGACGACCCGGCCGAGATGCGGCGGATCGCGAACTTCCTGGCCGGGGAAAAGGTCCCGTTCCAGGTCGCGCTCGTGCCGCGCTTCCGCGACCCCAAATCCCAGGTCGAAATCGACCTCGCCGACAGGCCGGAATTCGTCGAGGCCGTCCGCCACATGACCGCCAAGGGGGGCACGGTCGTCCTCCACGGCGTCACCCACCAGCACCGCGGCCTGTCCACGGACGACTACGAATTCTGGGACGACGTCTCGGGCGAGCCGCTGGCCTTCGACTCGCCCGACTGGGTCCGACAGCGGCTCTCCCAGGGCCTCCGGGATTGTTTCCGCCAGGAGATCTATCCCCTGGCCTGGGAGACGCCCCATTACTCCGCCTCGCGGAACACCTACCGCGTCATCGCCGAATTTTTCGACACGTTCAACGACCGTCTCATGGCCGCCGACATCAGCGGCGCCCAGGTCCTGTCGCCCTACCCCTTCCGCGACTCGGAGCTGGGCGTGACCGTCATCCCCGAGAACCTGGGCTACGTCGACCTGGACAACCCGGACCCGGACCGCCTTCTCCGGAACGCGGAGAACATGACGGTCGTCAGGGACGGGCTGGCCTCCTGCTTCTTCCAC
>CAZFTV010000027.1:12982-13292 GCA_964521765.1 uncultured Eubacteriales bacterium | reverse complement strand
CCCCCTCCGCCACCTCAAGCGCCTCGTCCGCGGGATGAAGCGGCAAGGTTGGGAATTCGTCTCCCTGCGCGATTTCGGCTGCAACCTGAGGACGGAGTCCCACTGGGTCACCTCCACGGGCGGCGCCGGCTCGATCACGGCGGTCAACCAGTACGTGCGCGAAACGACCTGGAGCCGGACGGGCCGCCTCGTGAGCCGGAAGCTCGGCGCGTCCCGGCAGAAGGGCCGCGTCAGCCGCCGCGTCGGGCTTCCGTCGGGCGGCCTCTACGTCCTGGAATATATCGGCAAGCGGCCGCTTAACTAAGGGAAA
>CAZFTV010000027.1:10430-12931 GCA_964521765.1 uncultured Eubacteriales bacterium | reverse complement strand
CCGAGGCCGAAGCGAAGCGGGCAGAGCCGGAGTTGACGCTGACCCGGGCCGCCCTGGTCGGCTCCTCCGCCCGCGACAGGGCCGACGACTTCAACATGAGGAGCCATCAGTCCGTGCTCCGCTATTTCGGCCTCGTCTCGAGGCCGATCCGGGAGAGCCGCGTCGACGCGGATGCCCTGCGTGATTTCAACCTCGTCATCGTCCCCCAGGCAGCCGCGCGCCGGCTGGAGAGGGAAGGCGTCAACGCCCTCCTCGATTTCGTGGAGAGAGGCGGGGCGCTCATCACCGAGGGGCGCTCGGAGCTCGCGGAAAGCCTTGGTTTCCGATTCGACGGCCGCACCGTCCTCGTCGGAGAAGTCAGGGAGCATTCCCTGCCCGGCCAGACGCTCCGCTGGAACCCGGCCGTAGAAGCCCCCGTCGTCTCCGCCGAAGGCGCCGTTCTCCTGGCCGGCGATGCGGCGAGCGGCGCGCCGCTGGCCTGCCTGAAACATCTCGGCCGCGGCCGCGTTCTTTTTCTGGCCGTGCCCCTGGACGAGTTGGGCCCCTATGGAATCAGCCGGTACGCCCACTATCCCCATTACCTCAGGAACTCCCTGGCCGTCCCTTTCCATGTCCGCCGCGGGCAAGTCGAGTACTACTTCGACCCCGGACAGCGGCCTTTCGCCGGATGGGAAAAGCTGGTCAAGCAGTGGAAAGCCGCGGGAGTGAAGATCGTTTACCTGGCCGCCTGGCATTTCTACCGCGACTGGTCCTTCAATTACAGGTATTTCCTCCGCCTCTGCCGCGCCCACGGCCTGGCCGTCTACGCCTGGTTCGAATTTCCCCAGGTGACGCCCCTGATGTGGGAGGAGCGGCCGGAGTGGCGGGAAAAAACCGCCACCGGCGCGGACGGGCTCTGCCATTGGCGCCTGCAGATGAACCTTTTCAACCCCGAAGCCCGGGCTGCGGCCGCCGACTTCATGCGCCGGGTCCTCATGGAGCACGACTGGGACGGCGTCAACCTGGCCGAGCTCAATTTCGACACCAACAAGGGGGCTTCGGACCCCTCAAAGTTTGTTCCCATGAACGCCGACGTGCGCCGAGCATATAAGAAGGAGGCCGGGTTCGACCCGCTGGAGTTTTTCAACCCCTCCTCCGCTCGCCATCACCGCTCCGCTCCCCGGGAATGGGAGTCCTTCCTGCGCTTCCGGACCCGCATCACGGCCGGATGGCACGCCTTCTTCCTGGATGAAATCGAAGCCGTGAGACGGGCCAAGAGCCGGGACATGGAGGTCATCGTTACGGCCATGGACTCCCTCCTCCATCCGGAGATCGTCGAGGAGTGCGGCCTCGACACGGGGGACGTCATCGCCCTCATGGACCGCCACGACTTCACCCTCCAGGTGGAAGACCCCGCCCAGAGCTGGACGGAAGCGCCGGACCGCTATGTCGCCCTGGGGGCGGCCTATCTCGAACGCGTCCCCTCTCCCGAGCGGCTCATGTTCGACATCAACGTCGTCCCGCGACGGGGAATCGAAACGACCTCCCTCCCCGCGCCCTCGGCCATCGGCGCGGAGCTCGCGGCCACGGTCTTCTACGCCGGCTTGACCTCGGGACGCGTGGCGGTCTATTCGGAATTCACCGTCCCGCCCCTGGACATGGACATTCTCCCCTTCGTCATGGGCTCGGACGTCGAGGTCGAGCCAGCGGGAGAAGGCTATCTGCTCAGGGCCAAGAAGCCTTTTCAGCTGTTCTGGAACGGGCGGGACACCCGGCCGCGTCTCAACGGACAGCCGTGGCCTTTCTCCACGGAGACCTCCCTGTCCGTGCCCTCCGGCGTCCACCGCCTGGACTTCGTCGCCAGAAAACCCCTCAGCTTCCAGGGACTCGAGCACCGCGTTCTCCTCGACGCCGACATCCTGGACATCGAGGTCGAGGGGGACACGATCAGGCTGGCCTACGATTCGCACCTGGCCGCGTCCCTGTCGTTCAACCGCCCCCCGGAGAGGGTCGAGCTCGACGGCCGGGAGCTTCGGGTCGAGGGCGGCGACCTGAGCCTCCTCCTGCCCCGCGGCCGGCACCGGCTGACCCTTGTCCTGAGCCTGCCGGTCCTTCACCGTCTGGACGAGGTCGGGTACGCTTCGTCGTCCGCCTTCTATCTCATCGGACTGGCGGCCGCCCTGGCCCTGGCGGTCATGTACCTCCACGTCAGGTGGACGCGATGAGAGCCGTCCTGAGGATCGCCGCCGACGGCCTGTTCGTCTTTTCCGTGGTCTTCATCTGGCTGATGCTCATCTATCAGTTCCTCCTGACCGTCGGCGGATTTCTCCTCCGGAGGCGAATGCGCCGCGGGCGGGAGGTCGTCCCCGTCGGCGAGCCGCCGCCGGTCACGGTCCTCATCCCGGCCCGGAACGAGGAGGCCGTCATCGAGGCGCTCCTGTCCCGAGTCGGGTCCTTCACCTATCCCTGCGACAAGGTCGAGATCCTGGTCGTCAACGACGGCAGCACGGACCGCCCGGCCG
>CAZFTV010000027.1:0-10364 GCA_964521765.1 uncultured Eubacteriales bacterium | reverse complement strand
CCCGAGCTCTCCGGCCGGGGGAAGGGCGCCGCCCTGAACCTCGGCCTGAGCCGCTCCTCGGGAGAAGTCGTCGCCGTCTATGACGCGGACAACGTCCCCGAGCCGGACTCCCTGGCCCAGCTGGTGGGTGCCCTCCGGGCTGACCCCCGCCTGGCCGCGGTCTGCGGCAAGTTCCGGGCCTACAACAGGCGCGCCACCTGGCTGACCCGCTTCATCAACATCGAGTCCATCGCCTTTCAGTGGATCGTCCAGGCGGGGCGATGGCGGCTCTTCCGAGTGGGGATCATCCCCGGGACGAATTTCGTCGTTCGCGCCTCGGCCCTCAAGGAGGCCGGGGGCTGGGACGAGAGGGCGCTGACCGAGGATTCCGAGCTGACCTTCCGCCTCTACGACCTGGGCTACCGGGTCGCGTTCCACCCTTCGGCCGTCACCTGGGAGCAGGAGCCCGAGACGCTCCGGGTCTGGTTCGGACAGCGCACCCGCTGGGCGCGCGGCTACTACCGCCTCATCGCCGAACGCTTCCGGCTGCTGCTGCGCCGGAGGCCGGGCCGGATGTCGTTCGAGCTCTTCAACCTCCTATGGCTGTATTACTTTTTCGTCGCGGCCGTCCTGCTGTCCGACGTCCTGTTCGTCCTGTGCCTGGCGGGCTGGGCCCGCGTTCGCGTCCTGGGTCCCTACGCCGAGCTGTGGGCCCTGGCCTTCATCCTCTTCAGTCTGGAGGTCCTCCTGGCCCTGGCCTATGAGGAGGAGGATTCGCTCTCGAACCTGCTCCTGATCCCCGCCGCCTACCTGGTCTACACCAAGCTGTGGGTCCTGGTCGTCATCAGGAGCCTCTACCAGGAGATCGTGCGCAAGGAGAGGGGGGCTTGGGTCAAAACGCCGCGCTTCCCGTCGAAGCCGGAGGAGCCCCGCCGCCCTAAGGAGGGAACGCCGTGAAATCCGTCGCCCTGGCCGTCATCGTGCTCGTCTCGGTCCTCCCGCCGGCCTCCGCCGAAACCGTCGTCCAGGCGGGGTTCGAGACCTATCTCGGACCGAACCGGATGCTCCTCTGGACGCCCTGGCTGGGCGTCCGCCAGGGTCTGTCGTCCTCGTCTTCCTTTCTCTTCAAATGCTACTTCCACAACCTCGAATTCCGCTACGTCAACCTGGAGGAGCAGGAGGTCAAGCGCGTCTCCCACATGCTGAACCTGACGGCCGCCTTCTACAGCCAGAAACCGTCCCGGGAGGCCTACGGCGCTCTGTCCTACATCAGGGCCGGGGAAATGTACGACGCCCTGGCCCTGGACGCGGGGGTCGGCTTCACCCTCCTCGGCCGGCTGAGCCTGGACGCCGGCGTTTACGCCATCAACGAGGATTCGATCCTGTGGCTGCCCGAGGAGCCGCGGCGGCGCGTCACCACGGCCAGCCTCAAGGGAGGCCTCCGCCTGAAGGTCTTCCCCTGGCTCCGCCTGAATCCGAGAGCATCGGTTTACAGGAACACGGACGGAGTCAAGGCCACCATGCTGGCCTTGAGCCTGGTCCTCGTCCCCAAATCCCCGCTCTATGTTTCAGTGGGCTACTCGAGGTACGCGGAGTCGGCCGCCTACCGTTTCCGGGGCGACTACCTCGAAATCGGACTCAACTACTACCGCTGACTACTTTTTCTCCTCGGGTACGAGCCCGTTCAGGCGGATGAGCTCCTTGAGGTACCAGTCGGGGAACTTCAGGGGGTTGCGTTTTCTCGTGGCTGGGTCGTAGAGCCACAGCTTGTTGTGCTTCACCAGGAGCTGGTCCCCGAGGCGCCACCAGGCGTTGACCAGGGCCTCGGCGTGGCTCAGGCAGGTTTCGTTCAGGTAAAGGACGGCCGAGGCGGGGTCCTTCTCATAGAGCTCCAGGGCGTTTTTGTCGATGAAAGGCGTCCGGTCCACGGTGGCCTTTTCCCATTTTTCCTGAGCCTTCCTCACGTCCTGGATGGCATAAGAATAGAGGACCTGCGTGTGGAAATCGACGTAGTCGAACGCCCAGCGGGCCGACTCGCGGCTGAATTCCCAGTGGTCGCCGACCTCGAAGGAGCGCGGGATGGAGTTCACGGCCTGGTAGAGGGGGAAGAAGCACGAGGTGTCCTGGGCGCCCCAGGCCAGCCAGACGATGCCGCCGATGGGGTTGGGCAGCCAGCCGCGGCACTGGGTGACGGTCACGTATTCGGCCCGGTTGACGCCGATGACGCGAGGGGTGTTATACCTGGTCCCCTCGAGCTCGAAGCCGTAGGGCAGGAAATTCGGGTTGGAGAAGGCTCCGCCCTGGAGCCCGCGGGCCGGGTCGAAGGGCGTGCCCTCGCATTTGTCCCGGGTCATGACCATGACGTCATGAACGGACAGCTTCTTCTCCGGTTTGATCGTCACCGGAAAGTCCATGTTGGGCGTGTCGGCGCTGAATTTCTGCGAGGGGGCGACGAGGTCGAAGAAGCGCCACATCCGAACCCGCGAGCCCTTGGTGCTCACGGCGCTGACTTCATTCGGAGAGTAGGCCCGCTTCCAGCTGAAGGGCTGGCCGCTTTTCGGGTCGTACCACTTGCTCTCCACGGCGTAAGAGACGACATTGGGCGAGGCCATGAAATAGTCTTTGTTATTCAGGTCGATCGCGCCGATGCGGCTCTCGTTGGGGCAGACGCTGACATGGTCGTCGGGCACGCGCTGGGCGCACCACACCGCGCCGGGCTTGCCGCTCTTGGGAGACCACAGCGGGCCGACGGGCATGATCTCGAAGATCCAGATTTCCTTCGGGTCGCTGACGGCCAGCATCTCGCCCTCGTCCGTATGGCCGTAGCCGTGTTTTTCGGCCAGTTCACCCATGACCCTGATGGCCTCGCGGGCCGTCCGGCCGCGCTCCATGGCCAGCAAGGTCAGCTGGGTGATGTCGAACTTCGGCGTTGTGGTCCTGTTCTCCATCTTGTCCCGGCAGCCGATCGTGGATTCGCCGATGGCCACCTGGTGGTCGTTCATGTAGCCGAAGGCTCCCAGGAGGTAGCCGTAGGTGTGGGGCACCTCGGGGATTTCCAGGCCGGAGAAGTCCTCTCTGACCCGGTCCCACTTGAGACCCTGGCTGGGGGGGATGGTGGTGAACTGGTCCACCCAGAAAATTTTCTTCATCGTGCCGGGGGCATGGTCGGCCGGCGGGACGTAGCGCCAGGTCCAGTCGCACACGCCGCAATCGCAGGTGTGGGTGGAGATCACCGAGCCGTCTGCCGAGGCGTCCTTCCCGACCATGATGACCGTGCAGCTTTCGCGGTCGGGGTCGGGCGCGCAGGTCAGGCAGTCGGTCACCATGGGTCCCTGGGTGAAGGTCGGCCCGGCCAGGACCGCCAGGACCAATAAAGCCAGCAGGGAAAGCTTTTTCATAGAAGACCTCCTTAAGGGTTAAGGTTGGGCTTTCTTTATATCGGGGATTGGACGTCCTGTCAAATGCCGAGCCCAGGGGAGAGCTTCGGCGCCTGGCGCGGTTCCGGTGTCCGGCGCATGAACCGGGGGCAAACGCCGATATTGCGTTCCCCTGATCCTTGGAGATATCGGCCCGCGCGCTTACAATAGGAGCCTGCGCCCCTTGGCGTAAAGGAGATATCATGAAGATCAGCGGCGTGCCTTTCACGGTGACCGACTGGAATGCGGTCGATAAACAGGAGCACAAGGGGGAGGCCGGGACGTCGTTCTGGCGCGTGTTCGAAGCCGGCAATATCCGCGCCCGCGTGGTCGACTATTCCCCCGGTTTCCGTTCCGACCACTGGTGCCCGCGGGGCCATGTCCTTCTCGTCCTGGAGGGGGAATTCAACATCGCTCTCAAAGACGGCAGGACCTTCCTCCTCGGACCGGGCATGAGCTTCCAGGCCGGGGACGACGATGGGAATCCGCATCTCGGCTCAAGCGCCGGGGGGGCGAGGGTTTTTCTCGTCGATTGACCCCGGAAGAATTCCCCGCCTTCGAGCCCGGCCGGGACCGCATCTCCGGGACTTTCCTGTCGCGGATGATGCCCAAGCTGCCCCGCGGGAAAGAAAGCCCCGAAAAGATGCGCCTGTGATTCGGCGGCTGTTCATCGGCGCTGTTCAGAAGGCCGTGCCGCACCCGCCTGAATCCACGCCCGTCCGGCGGCGCTTCTTCTCCAGATACTGCTGGTGCTCCTCCTCAGCGGGGTAGAATTCGGGGGCGGGAACGATTTCGGTGACGATGGGCGAGCCGAAGGCGCCCGACCGCTCGAGCTCGGATTTGACCCGGCGGGCCGTCTCGTCCTGGTCCCGGCCGTGGGTGAAAACGATTGAGCGGTACTGCGTGCCGAAATCCGGACCCTGCCGGTTGAGCTGGGTGGGGTCATGAAGCTTGAAGAAGAGGCGGACAAGCTCTTCGTAGCTCACCCGCGCGGGGTCGAACACGACCCGGACGGCCTCGGCGTGGCCGGTCTTGTCCGAGCAGACCTGTTTGTAAGTGGGGTTCTTCGTCTTCCCGCCCGTGTAACCCGCCTCCGTAGACAGCACGCCCGGCGCGCGCCGGAAATTGTCCTCGACGCCCCAGAAGCACCCGGCGGCGAAGGTCGCCGTTTCCGCCTTTATTCCCAGAGCGGCATCCGCCTCCTTGCCGGCCGGCTTGAAGCCCAGGGACACGGGGTTGATGCAGTAATGCCTGCCGGTCGGAGGAGGGCCGTCGTCGAACACGTGGCCGAGGTGCGACCCGCAGGCGGCGCAGCGGACCTCGGTGCGGTTCATCATGAAGGAGCGGTCCTCGAAGAGCTCGACGGCTCCCGGCCAAACGACGTCGGTGAAGCTCGGCCAGCCCGTGCCGTGATCGTATTTCATCTCCGAGGAAAACAAGGGATTGCCGCAAGCGGCGCAGGCGTAGAGGCCCGGCTCGTAATGGTCGTTGTACGTCCCGGTGAAAGCCCGCTCCGTGCCTTTCTGTCTCAGAACCCGGTATTGCTTGGCCGTCAACAGGGATTTCCATTCTTCCTCGGTTTTAACGATTTTCTTGATCATTCTTTTCCCCTCTTCGGTCAAAACCGATGCATCGCCGCCCCGCCCGGCCAGGGAATAGAGGCTCCAGGCCAGGAGAGACAGGCTGAAAACGATCAGCAGGCTGATTTTCTGACTCTGACTCAGTCGCATTAATATCGTCCGAACAGACGCGTTGTCAATCCCAACCGGCCTCACTTCTCCCCCGGCCCGCTCGTCGTCGGCGCAATCAGCGCGGGCGGATTTCGGGCGCGCGTGTTCGCGGGCGCCGGCCGGGACGGCCCGGCTAAGCGCGCCCGGACGGCACAGCGCGCGACCGCGGCATGAGGATGGCGCCCGAGCGGAAGTCGCCGAACACCTCGGCCCGGCCCTGGAGAAACAGCCTGCCCACGAGCGCTCCGGCCGCGGCGTCGAGCTCGTGGTCGGTAGCGTCCCGGCGGAGCCCGCGGACGCCCAGTTTTTCCAGCCCCCGCCGCAGCCCTGAAAGGCTGCGCTTGGCCCTGGGTATGCCCCAGACGTCCATCGCGCCGCCGGGATAGATCTCGACCGCCCGGACTCCCAGCCGCCCGATCCTGCGCTTCAAATTGATTCCCCGGACCGTCAGCGCCCTCATGGGGCCGAGGGTGATGGGGAAAAAGGGGATGCGTCTCCGAAGGAGCTCTTCGTCGGCCGGCCGAAGATGCCGCCCCGTGCGCTCCTCCATGGATTTCCGTCCCGGGGGGAGCGTCAAGGGGGCGTCAACGGCCGCCAGGTCCGGCCTGAGGTCTTTGACCAGGCCGAGGATTTCGTCGTCGGTATAAAGCAGAAACGTCTCCGCCCGGAAACCGTGCAGGACACAGACGCCGGTCGGCTTGTGCTCCACCCCGCCCAGGTCGAGGCCGAGGACGCACAAAGGTTTTCCGGCCTTTTTCCGCGGCATCCCCGTTCGTGTCTCTAGCCTTTAAGCCGCTTGCCGTGGGCGTGCTTCAGCCACTGCCGCGAGTAGCGGACTTTTTCCCGCCGCCCCTCGCGGTAATCCTTGTACTTGCTTCCCCGGGAGACGAGCACATCGGACACCACCCGCCCTCTCAATCCCTTGCGCAGCTCCGCGGCGACCTTGCGGGTGTCGAAGAACGAGCAGGAAAAGATATCGAAATAAGCCTTCCCCTCCCCCGGGAAATAGTGAAGGCTGATGTGGCTCTCGGCGATCATGGTCAGGATGGAGAGGACCTCCACGTCGGACGCGCGGTTCCGGAGGCCGTAGGGCCTCATGATGGGCGTCATGCCGATGGCGTAGGGTAGAGTGTCGAAATAGCCGAACAGGTCGTCCAGGGTAGCAGGACCGCGGTAATCCTCGAAATCCAGCATGAGGTGGGGGCCGAAGTCCTTCTTCCGGTCGACGGCCGGCCGGTCCAGCCGGAAGCCCTTCCTCCGCTCCACGAAATTCTGGAGGGCTTTCTCCGAGGGGAAGGCCTCGTCGATATGAGCCCGCAGCCTGTCCGTGTCCACGGCCTGCGGATAGAGCAGGTCGCAGAAGAAAACTCCCCTGTAGGAAAAGGTGTGAATGGTGAAATGGCCGCCCTCCAGGAAGACGAAGGCGCTGATCCCGCAGTCCTCGGGGACGATGCCGTTGTAGTAGGGCAGGACGAAGGGCGGCATGACCGTCCTCAGGCCCATCTTGACCGGAATCTCCTCCAGGAACTCGTGGACCAGGGCGATGTCGTCCAGCCGCGACCGGTAGCTGCCGTAGGCGTCGAACAGGAAATGATGCATGGCAGGCTTGATTATAAGGCAGGCGGGCTCTCAACTCAATCCGTGTTTGCTGTCCTTTTCCCCGGCTCACCTCTTTCAGGATGGCGTTGTCCAATGACAGATCGGCCGCCGGCTTCTTCAGCCTGGCGTTCTCCTGCTTGAGATCCTTGAGCCGCCGGGCCTGGTCGACTCTCATCCCGCCGCACTCCTCCCTCCGGATGGATCAAGACATCGATCGATGGAAAAGGACTCCTCCCCCTTCTCAATAGCTGAGGCCGGCCAGGATTTTGAAGGAGTTGATGGGCACGTTGGGAGAGGAAAGCTCCATGTTGGAGATATGATGATAACGGCATTCCATGTTGATGGAGATGTTTCCGGAAAAACGCCAGCGGCATCCGACCCCGCTTAAGTAATTGCCGCAGAGTTTCGAGCCCATGCCCGGTATCGCGGCCGTCGTGAAGAAGGGGCCTCCTCCGAAATAGAAATAAGGGTTGAATCTTTCCTCAGCCTTGAAAATCATGCCGGATATGAAATTGAGGCTGACCATGAATCCGGAGTCGGGCTTGAACACCTCCATGATGGGAAACTCAATCCACAATTCATTCATGAAGCGGAACCAGGATTTTCCAAGATTTCGGTTTATCGCCCTGTTATAGCGGATGGTGTAGTCAATGGTTGCCACTCGTTCCTTCGATCCCCAGCCCCGGAAGGAAAAGCCCCCTCCTCCCAGCATGGACCAGTAATGTTTGTTGTTGGGGGGAGAATATTCTTCCGTAAAAGATAGAGGAGCAAGTCCGAGAAAGAAAATCAGGGCCGCGCCCGTCACGGAGACCATTAATTTTCTTCGCAAGCACTTTCCCGGCCTGATCATTTTGAGCCGCTCCTTGATGGTACTGCAAGAGCGAACGGCATTTCAAGCCGTCAGGCTATCGCTCCGAAAGAGGAGGTCTACCGCTTCCCGGCCGAAGCCGGAAGCCGCTACACCCTTGTCCTGACCTATCCGGCGGATAAGGCGCGGCGGCGGGTCGTCATCACCGGAGAGAATCCCTACTCGAAAGAAAAGAACATCATCCCTGCCGGCAAGAGCACGTCTTACCCGCTGGACCTGACCATCCATCCGGCGCCTCCGGGCGCTTCTCCCTGCTTGGAAACGCGCCGGGTGAATTTTTCCGTCGACGGAGAGAGCACCGCCCGGGGACTGTTCCTGATCTTCCTCGCCCGGGAAAACCCGGCTCCCCTCGAGCTTATCCTCAAGTTCCCGGCCTCCAGCGACGCCGAAGTGAAGGCCTATACCGACATGCCCAACTGCTCCTGGCTGGGCAAGATCTATTGGGGACGGATCGTCGATTTCCCGATCTTCATGGCCGGCCCGGCGACGGCCGGACCGAAGACCATCAGCAAGGATGTGCGGGCGGAGATCAAGTCGTACGGCGGCACTCCCATTCCAGAGGGCGGGGATTTCACCGTCCCGCCCGGCTTCCAGGCGGTCAATTTCCGGGCTTCCAACAATATCGATTTCCCGAACAAAAGCTGGAAGATCGTCCTGGTCCTGCCGAACGGGAATTGCTCCGAAGTCTATCGCTTCGGAATCAACACCAAGCCCAGGCCGGGCGAGCCGGAAGTGGTTGAAGTTCCGGTGCCCCTAAAGCGCCTGGTTCTGGCTCCCGATCGATACCGGCTCATGATCTCCGGAAGCTCCGGCTCGTTTCTCCATCTCCATTACGAGCTCAGGCCGATACCGGCCGGAAAGGGCTGAGACGAAAGAAGGGTCATTACCGGCTGAATTTTTGTCTAAGGATATCTTAAAATCCTGGAAATAATAAAGTTACTGGGGCCTGTCCCCGGTAGCCGCCCGGTAGCCGGTAGTCCGTCGGTAGTCGAATACCAAGGCTGGTCGAAAACCGGAATAGTGCCCGGCGCCGATTTTTCGGGTCATTGAACCGTGAGCAGGGCCGCCAACCCTTCCACGCCCAGGCTGTCCACGGCCGTGATGCTGTAATGATAAGCCCGGCTATCGTCAACCCGCCTGTGAATATATTTCATGGCCGCGTCCTTCACTTCGGATAAAAGATATGTCTCCCCTTCCCTGATTTCATAAACGCGATATTTCAAAACCGCCTGGTTTCCGGGATTGACCTTCCAGGTCAGAACATTGACCGTTTCCATTTGGGATAAGGAACGGTTGACAGCGCGAATTCCGGTGAATTCCAGCGGCTGGCGGGGAATACTCATTCGTTGGTCGAAATCCTTGAGCGTGGCCGCGTCCGGCGCATGCAGATACTTTTGTTCACTCAGCTCTTCAACGTACAGGCTGGCGACAACCGGGTTCTCGGTCACTCGGCCATCCAGCCAGCCGAAGGGGTCGTGGGGACGGTAGCGGGGCCAGTCGGCGTTGATGTAGACAAAGGCTTTGACCTGGGGATGAGCGGCCAGAAAATTGAAATAGGGTTGGAACCATTCGTCCCAGACCTGTTCGGAGGCGATGTCAAAATCGACGACCGAGCTCTCGGCGATCATCACCGGCCGGCCATGGTCCTGGGCCATTCGCAGGAACCGCTCCGACTTGCCCTTGGGCGTGATGATTCCCCGCTCGTACTCCGGATAGGCATCGCTGAAATCACGCCGGGCGAAAACATCCAGGCTGTACCAGTCGATGACGTCGTTTCCCGGAAACCATTTGAAGCGGCCCGCATCGTCCGTCGCATCGAAGTCGTTGGCGGCCGAGGGTTCATAGCACCACAGGAAGGCAACGTTGTCTGCGCCATGCCCCCTCAAGTGCTGCACAATCTTGCGGAAGGCCAGCGGATAGTCGAAGGGATGATGGCCGTTCCAGCCGCCGTTGAATTCGCCGCCTATCCTGAGAAAGGCCGGAGTGCCGTGGTCGCGAAGAATGAGAGCTACGTCTTGGATCCGGCTGTCATACTGGGCGGTATGGGCTATCTTGTCGTCCACTCCGAAGGCCAGCCAGACGCCGGATTTCCACCATTCCACAGACTCCTTGTCCGGGCCGCTCATCCCCAGGTTGAGGTTGGGCAGGCGGCCCAGCCTCTTCTGACGGTCGAGGTAGAGGCGGAGCTGCTCCAGGACCATGTCCCAGGGCCGGGCGGGCTCCAGATCGAAAAAGAACAACTCGGTGAGAGGATAGAAGTCCGTGTCGGCGAGCATGTCCAGGTAAGCGCGGTTGTCGTCCGGCCACTGCCCCATGCCGTGGACGATGCGCCCCTCCGGCGGCTCAAACTTCGCCCCGAAAGTGAAGGGCGTGAAAGATGTCTCCCGGCCGTCTGGACCGGATGCGGACTTGAGAAACAGAAGAAGGGACACAAGAAGAACCGCCCGAAAAAACAAGCAATTTGCTTTTTGGTCGCCCCGGTTCGCGGCCGCGGTGTCAGCTCGGTCGTCCCCTCCAACCATCGTGAGGGAGTATAAATAAGAGCTTGGGAGGCGTCAAGGACGGCTTGAGCAAGGGGACGGACGACCCGGAGGGTGCCCTAAGCAGCCGATGCGACGGAACTCATGCGGACCTCCGCCTGCTCAAAAAAAATCACGAAAAGCAATCAACCGGCGGGTCGGCGGCCATAAGGAGTTTCTGGAAGGCGACCTGAGGGGGGCGGAGGTTTTGCCGCCATAAAGGTCAGCTTCAGGTGGTCAATGGCAGGGGCAG
>CAZFTV010000026.1:0-14861 GCA_964521765.1 uncultured Eubacteriales bacterium | reverse complement strand
ACCGCGACATCCTCTGTCTCGGGCCGCTCACCGCCGCGGGATGCGAGGCCGCCTGCCCCAGCCACAACCTGCCCTGCGTCGGCTGCTTCGGCCCGGCCGAAGAAGCCAACCGGACATCGGAATACAAGCTCCTCCGGGAGAAGGGCTTTGACAGGGAAACCATCGCCCGGAAAATGGCCAATTTCAGCGGAACGCGCATCGCCGAATTCGCCGCCTGGCTGAAGGGAGGGAAGAAATGAAGACCATCAGCATCGACCACCTGGCCCGCGTGGAGGGCGCCGGCGGCATCACGGCCGTCATCGACGGCAAGGTCGTGACCGAGGTCAAGTTCCTGGTCAATGAGGGGCCGCGCCTCTTCGAGCGCCTGATGATCGGCAAGACCCCTGAAGAGGACCTGAACATCGTCCCCCGCATCTGCGCCATCTGCTCCGTGTCCCATAAGATTGCCGCCCTTCGCGGCCTGGAGAAAGCCCTCGACGTCAAGGTCCCGCCCAAGGTCGCCCTCCTGCGGGAGCTCATGCATCTAGGGGAAATGATCGAGAGCCACCCCCTGCACATCTTCCTTCTGGCCCTGCCCGATTACCTGGGCTATCCCAACGCCATCGCCATGGCCTCGAAGTACGGGTTCGAGGCCAAGATCGGCCTAGAAATGAAGGAGTTCGGCAATCATATCATGAAGGTCCTGAACGCCCGCTTCATCCACGGCGAGAACGCCGGCCTGGGCGGTTTCGGCCGCACCCCCACGCGCGAGGAGATGATCTTCATCAAGACCCGGGCCATCCAGTTCTTGCCCTTCACCCTGCGGACCGTCCAACTCATGTGCGAGCTCGACTACCCCGACATCCCCGAGTCGGAGACGCTGTACGTCTGCTTGAATCCCGCCGGCGGGAAATTCGGTTTCATGGGCGAAGAAGTCATCCTCTCCAGCGGCGAGACGATCGACGTCCAGGATTACAAGAAGGTGACCAACGAGTTCGTCGTCTCCCACTCCTTCTGCAAACGCAGCCACTACAAGGGCAAGCCCTACTCGGTGGGGGCCTTGGCCCGGGTTAACAACCTTGGTGAGCGGCTGGAGAACGAGGCAGGCCGCCTCTTCAAAAAATATTTCAACGACCGTTGGAAAAAGAATCCGCTGTTCAACAACGCCGCCCAGGCGCTGGAGACGCTCTACGCCTTCGAGCGCGTCCCCCAAGTCATCGACGAGGCCCTCAAACTTCCCGACTCTGAGCCGGGCAAGCGCGGCCGGGAGACGGGCAAGGGCGCCGGCGCGGTAGAGGCTCCGCGCGGCATCCTCTTCCACGCCTATGAGATCTCCAAGGGCCTCATCGCCAACACCGACATCATCACCCCCACAGCCCAGAACGCCGAGGACATCGAACGCTACTGCTTCATCGCCGCCCAGGAGCTACTGAAGAAGGGCCAGGAGGACAAGATCCGCGACCGTATGGACCTGGTCGTTCGCTCCTTCGACCCCTGCATCAGCTGCTCGGCGCACATGGTCCAGGTCCGCACCGCAGAGGCCGGGGACTGGAAGACGCGCTTGAAGGAACTCGCCGCCGCGGGGCCGGTGGAATTCATAGGCCTGGGCCGGGAGGACCGCTCCGACGATACGGTGGGGCTTGAGCTTGAGCGCCGCCTAGGGGGGCGAAAATCCCATCTCCCATCGGAGGAGGAGCCGGGAGGAGACGGTCGTCGCATCATTTTCCTGGACGCTGTCGATTTCGGCGGCCGGCCCGGCAAGGTCTGCCTCCTTCCCCTGCGTTCGGTTCTTTGGAACTCAACTCTGAGCCACCGCCTGGCGGGTGTTCTCGGCGCCGATATCCCCTACGCCCGTCTCATGGATTCCTGCCTGCTGGGCATCCAGCCGTCCTCGATCACCGAGGGCGGATTGATGTCGCCCGAGGTGCGGGAGGCCATGGAGGGGATATTAGAGATATTGGAAAGCTGAGAGGCCTGAAGCCGTTCCTGCACGATGAGATAAGGACAACTCCCATGACTCAGCCCGAAAGGAGAATCCTGGTCATCGACCCCGACCCGCGCGTCCGCCGGGACCTCGTTCAGTTCTTGAGGAGCGAGAGCTATTTCGTGGACACGGGGAGGACCCTCTCCGAGGCCATCAAAAAAATCCCCGGGGAAGGCTTCGGCTGCCTAATCATGGACGTGGACCTTCCGGAGATGAAGGGCTACGAGGCCGTGCCCATCCTGAAGAACCTCGACCCAGGGCTCAGGATCATCATGACCACCCGCCGGAATTCCAGGAAACTGGAAGCCAGGGTGCGGGAACAGGATATCTTCTATTATTTCATCAAGTCCTTCGGCAGGAAAGAATTGAAACTGGCCATCAACAACATTTTCAGTCCGACAAAGGAGGAAAAAGCCATGAGCGGACAATATCCCAAGATTCTGGTCATCGACGACGACCCGGATTTCCGAGCGGCCGTCACCCCAGTCCTGAAATCCGCCCTGTTTGAGGTCATCACCGCTTCCAACCCGGAGGAGGGCAAAAAGGCCGTCCTGGCCGAGAAGCCGGACCTCATTCTTCTCGACATCATGATGGACAGCCTATTCGACGGCTTCTCCCTGTGCAACGACATCAAGACCTCCCCCCAGTTCGCCGAGGTCAAGATGACGCCGATCATCTTCTGCTCAGCGGTCAAGACGCTGGCCGGCAGCCGCTTCCAGTTCAAGGGAGAAGAGCAGGGCCTGGCCGGACCCGACGACTACATCGACAAGCCCATCAAGCCCGACGACCTCCTGGCCAGGATCAGGAAGCTGCTGAGCAAGTAGGGATACATTTCCACTCACGTTTTCTAAGGTAGAATGCTTTATTGACCCTCATGACGAACGAAAAACCGGCCGTCCTGATCATCGACGATGAGGAGTCCATGCGCGATTCCTGCAGCCAGATCCTGCTCAAGGACGGTTTTCGGGCGGAGACCGCCGAGAACGGCGAGGTGGGTCTGGCGAAGATCAAGGAGCTTCGCCCCCATCTCGTCCTCATCGACCTTAAAATGCCCGGCCTGAGCGGGTTCGATGTCCTGGAGCGGGCCACAGCCCTCGACCCCGACCTCGTCCCCGTGGTCATCACCGGCTACGCCACCGTGGAGTCGGCCGTGGAGGCCATGAAAAAGGGAGCCTACGACTTTCTACCCAAACCCTTCACTCCGGAAGAGCTGCGAATCATCATCCGCCGGGGCCTGGAGCGACGCCGGCTGAGACGGGAGACCGAAGCGCTGAGGCGGGAGAAAAAGCTGATGGAGGAGAACTTCATCACCCTGGTCTCCCACCAGCTCCGCAGCCCCCTGGTGGCCATTCAGCAGTACTTCGAGGTCCTTTTGGCGGGCATGGTCGCGCCCCTCGACGAGGGCGTGAAGGACATGCTGGGGCGGGCCAGGGAGCGGATGGCGGGGCTTCTTCAGCTCATCAACGACTGGTTGGACCTTTCCCGGATGAGCCACGCCCGGCTCGAGGACAACAGAAAGCCCGTGACCCTCCGGCCCCTGCTCGAAAAGCTCATAGAATTCCTCCGGTCGGCGGCCGCCGAAAACGGCGTGACGATCGCCCTGGGGAAAGCGACGGGCTCCGGCCTGGTCCTGGGCGATGAGCAGAGCCTGGAACAGGTCTTCACCAACCTCCTGAGCAATGCGGTCAAATATAACCGGCCCGGCGGCGCAGTCACCGTCGGAATCCGGGAAGAAGGCTCCGCCGTCGTCGTCGAGGTCCGGGACACGGGGATTGGAATTCCCCCCGAGCACCTGCCTCATATCTTCGAGCAGTTCTATAGGGTCAAGCGCACCGAGGACCAGAAGGCCAAGGGGACCGGCCTGGGCCTGACGATCGCCAAGAAAATCGTGGAAGCCCATGGAGGCCGCATCGAAGTGCGGAGCGAGGAGGGCCGGGGTTCGACCTTCACCGTCTTCCTGCCCAGTGGAGAGAAGGGAGCGGGCCATTAGCAAACGGAAAACGCTCGTCCTGGGCCTGGGCAACGACCTCTACGGCGATGACGGAGTGGGCATTGAGGTCGTGCGCCGGCTCAGGAAGGAAGCCTCCGGCGCGCAAGGCGGTTCGGCCGCGGCCGAGCCCTTCTGTGAGCTTGAAAACACGGTCTTCGAGGAATGCGCCCTCTCGGGGCTTTCGCTCCTCGACGTCATCACCGGCTACGACCGGTTGGTCCTCGTGGACACGATCAAGCGGCCCCGGCCCCAAACAGGCCGGGTCAGCGTGCTGAGGGGGGAGGATTTGAGGGCCATCCCCGGCCCCTCACCGCACTATGTCTCCGTGCCCCAGACGATCGAGATCGGCCGCCGGATCGGCCTCCACGTCCCCTCAACGATCATCGTCGTGGCCGTCGAGGCGAAAGACATGCACATGCTGGGCGAGGGACTTTCAGAAGAGATGAGACGTTCCCTGCCCCGCATTATGGCCTGCCTGAAGGACGCCCTGAAGCACGACGACATCGACCCGGCCGGGCGCGGCCCCGCCGGGTCCGGCACGGGCCGACAGGAAGCCAAGGCCTCAAAGGCCCCGGGGAGCCTCGATAAGGGATCCCGTAGAAAATCCGCATGGGAATCCACTTCGAAAAAATTCCCGGCCGGGTCGAAAAACGCGAAATTCCCCGGCGGAGGAAGGTTGCCCTCCAAGATGTCTGCGGGAAAAAAGATCGGCGGGCCCGGTCGCGCGTCACGGGGACGGCACTCATGAAGCGCAAAGACGTGGCGGTTTATGAGGACATCCTCAAATCGAACGTCGCCGCGGCCGCCGAAGTGCGCCGCCGGATGAGAGAGCGAGGGGTGCTCACCGTCAACCTCATGAGCTCGCCCGGGGCGGGCAAGACCACGCTGCTCGAGCGCCTGGTCGAGAAGCTCTCGCCCCCTCACCGTCTGGCCGTCATCGAGGGCGACATCGAGACCGAGCGCGACGCCGAACGCATCCGGGCCAAGGGCGTCCCCGCCTGGCAGATCCGGACCGGGGGCGCCTGCCACTTGGAGGCCAAGATGGTCGGCCGTCTCCTGGACGAGCTGCCGGGGGACCTGGATTTTTTGTTCATCGAAAACGTGGGCAACCTCGTCTGTCCGGCCGCCTTCGACCTGGGCGAAAGCCTGCGCGTGGTGCTGCTCTCGGCGCCCGAGGGAGACGACAAGCCCAAGAAATACCCCAAGGCCTTCTTCACCGCCCAGGCCCTGGTCCTCAGCAAGGCGGACCTGATGGGGCTGCTGCCTTTCGACCCCGAGCGAGCCCGCCGCGAAGCCCTGGAGGTCAACCCCGCTCTCGAGGTCTTCCGCGTCTCAGCCCTGACCGGGGAAGGCCTCGACGAGTTCGTCGCTTACCTCCATCGCGCGCGGGCCGGGCTCGCCGCCGAAGCCGGCCGCCATGCATGAGATGTCGCTCATCGCCGGGCTCTTTGAAATCCTCGAGGAAAAGGCCCGCGAGCACAAAGCCCGCAAAGTCACGGCCGTGAGGATGCGGGTGGGGAAGCTCGCGGGCGCCGTTCCCGAGTTCCTCGTCACGGCCTTCGACATGTACAAGAAAGGGACCCTGGCCGAGGAGGCCTCGCTCCAAACCGTCATCGAGCCGGTCGGCGTCCGTTGCCGGTCCTGCGCCAATGAATTCGAAGTCGACGATTACGTCTTCCACTGTCCATCCTGCGGAGCGGCCGACCTCGAGATCCTCTCCGGGACCGAACTCCTCCTGGAGACGATCGAGCTCGAAACAGGCGAACGGGGTGAGCGGAACGAATGATTCAGCTCTTGCGCTCGATGGGGCAGCAGAGGCGAAATCGGCCGGGCCGCATCCCAAGCGCCGTTTAGTGGAACAACCCCGGCATCTCAGCTGATTTCGCCGGTAAGATAAGCCCGGGTGCGGGGGTCGCAGGGCCGCTCGAAGACCCTTTCCGCCGGGCCGTGCTCCACGACCTCGCCCAGGTAGAGGAAGACGACGTAATCGGCGATGCGCTTGGCCTGCCGCAGGATGTGGGTGACGACGACGACGGTGTAGTCCGACTTGAGGTCGATGAGCCGCTGCTCGACGTGCTTGGAAGACTGGGGGTCGAGCGCCGAAGTCGGCTCGTCGCCCAGGATGATCTCGGGCTCGGCCGCCAGGCCGCGGGCCAGGCACAATCTCTGCTGCTGTCCGACCGATAGCTGCGAGGCCGAGGTCGTGAGGCGGTCTTTGACTTCTTCCCACAAGCCGGCCTGCCTCAGGTAGTGTTCCACCGTCCGGGCCAGCTTCTTCCTGTCGCGCAGGCCGTGGATGCGGGGGGCAAAAGCCACGTTGTCGAAGATCGACATGGGCAGCACCTGGGGTTTCTGGGAAAGAAGACCCATCTTCCGCCGGATATGCGTCACCTCGACGTCCGGGCTGTAGATTTCCTCGCCGTCGACCAGGATCTGTCCCTCGACCACCAGGCCCTCGGAGGGATCGAGGAGCCGGTTAAGAGACTTAAGGAGCGTCGTCTTGCCGCAGCCCGACGGCCCGAAGATGACCGTGATCCGACGGTCGGGGATGTCGAGGGTGATGTCCTTTAGGATGTGCAGGCTCCCGTGCCGGACGTTGAGCCCCCGGATGCTGATGTGCGTCTTGAAGTCCTTCATGCTTCCGTCTCCTAGCGGATCGTATGCCGCGAGTATCTCCTGACCGCCGCCCGCGAGATGAGGCTGATGGCCAGGATGAGGATGGTCAGCACGGCCGCCGAGGCGTAGGCCCGTTCCCGGACCTCGGGGAAGGGCGTGCCGAGCTGGAAGAAGATGGCCAGGGGCAGCGTGGCCGCCGGCTGGAGGAGCGAGGTCGGCACCCGGTCCGTGAACCCGGCGGTGAAAAGGACCGAGGCCGCATCTCCGATGCCGCGGCCGAAGGCGATGAGGATGGCCGTCAGGATGCCGGGCAGGGTCTGGCGGACGACGACCTTGACGGCCGTCTCGAAGCGGGTGGCGCCCAGGGAGTAGGCGGCATCCGTCAGGTCGCGGGAAACGAGGCGGACGACCTCGTCCATGGCCCGGCTCATGATCGGCAGCTCGAGCATGGCCACGGTGATCATCCCGGCCAGGAGAGACGTCCGCAGCCCGATAAAGGCCATGAGCAGAAACCCGAAGGCGCCGTAAACGATCGAGGGCACGCCCCACAGGACGTCAAAGGAAAATCGTATGAATTCGGCGGTCCGGGAATTCCGGCCGGCATAGATGTTGAGATAGAGCACGATGGGCAGGCTGAGGAGAAGAGCCAAGAGCGTCGCCCCTCCGGCCAGGTAGAGCGAGCCCAGGATGGCGTTGAGAATCCCCCCCTCCTTGCCCAGATAATAGCCGCCCCGGGGCGTCTGGAAGATCATGGACAGCTTAAGCGCCGGCAGCCCCTTCCAGACGATCGTGGCCACGATGAGCGCCAGGCAGCCGACGACGAGCAAGAGAGAGAAAATCATCAGCGCCTTGAAAATGACCTCTTGCGCTTTTCGCCGCCTCCACCAACTTGGGCTCTGCCGTCCGAGGAGGGAGAGCCGGCCGTTTCCGTTCGTCCGGATTCCGGAAGGGGTTCTCATGTCGCCCTCCTCTCCACTCGTGAGAGGAACAGCCGGGCGGCGACGTTGAAGGCCAGGACCACGACGAGAAGCACCAGGGCGGCCAGCATCAGGGCCGAGTCGTAGAGCGGCACGGACATCATCTCCCCGTAATTGTTGGCCAGGAGAGCGGGCAGGGGGTAGCCGGGGTCGAAGAGCGATTTGGGCACGCGCGGGATATTCCCCACGACCATGAGCACGGCCATGGTCTCGCCGAAGGCACGTGACAATCCCAGGACCACGGCGGCCACGATTCCCTGGCTGCTCTTGCGCAGGACGACCTTTTTCGCGACCTCCCAGCGGGTCGCTCCCAACGACAGGGCCGCGTCGCGCAGATCCCGCGAGACCGAGGAAAAGACCTCCAGGGAGACATGGATGATCGTGGGAAAAACCATGATGGCCAGGACGATCCCGCCGGCCAGAATGCTGTAGCCGCTGGATGAGGTTCCGAAGAGCCGCGACGCCCTCTCGACCAGGGGCACGACCATAAGCACACCCCAGACGCCGTAGACCACCGAGGGGAGTCCCGCCAGCAGGTCGATCAGCGGACGGACGGCGTTGCGCATCCGCCGCGGCGCATACTCGGCAAGATAGACGGCGGCAAGCAGCGAAATGGGCGCGGCGATAACCATGGCCACGACCGTCACGGCCAGGGTGCCGGCCAGGAAAGGCAGCATGCCGAACTCGCCCTGGCTCGGTTTCCAGGTCGTGCTGAGCAGCAGCCGGCCAAGGGGCTTCACGGCCAGGATGGCCCGGGCTTTCCATAAGAGGCCGAAGAGAATAAGGAAAACCAGGAATCCGGGGAGGAGCGTCAGGCCGAACATGAACCGCCGGGCCGCAAGATCTTTGACCAGCCTTTTTTTCTGGGTTTTCTGGTGGTCGGTTTTCTGGGGGTCGGGCCGATCTATTTTATTGACAGCAATATGACTAAGCGCTTTATTTGCCTTTTTTTCGGCCTTAAAGCTGTTTTTTGGGGCCCGAAAACGCATTTTAAAATGAAACCTTGAGCTTTTCGGCGCTGAGCGGTATGTATCCCGCTTCGCGGACGAATCCCTGGCCTTCCTTGAGAACCCAGGCCAGGAATTTCCTGACCACAGGACGCACGGGTTTCCCTTTGGTGACAAAGTAGAGCTCGCGGGCGGGCGGAGACGGGTAAGCGCCCCGCTCGATGGCGGCTGTGATCTCGTCCCGGCTGCCATAAAACTTCTCACCAGGGTCCAGGATGCCGTTGCCGTTCAAATCCACGGGGATGACGACCAATCCCTCGACGGGCTTCAGGGTGCCGGCGTCGTAAGCGAAGTTGATATTGTTGAAGCCCACGGCCAGCGGGTCACGGATGACGGCGTCGGCCAGCCCAGGGTCGCCGTAAACGGCGATGCCCAGAAGGTCCTCCTGTTTCTTGCCCAGAAAAGCGGCCCAAGTTTCGGCCGCTCCGCAGGCGTCCGAGCGGGTAAAGACGTGAACCTCCTTCCTGGCGCCGTTTCGCAGGACGTCATTCCAGGTCTTCATCCTTCCGGTGACGAAGATGCCCTCGAAGGCGCTTCTCCCGATTCCCATGCGCAGGAGGTCCTTTAAATAAGGATTCCTCCGGGAAGCCGTGGGGACGACGCCGTCCTTGGTCACAGCCAAGGCAATGGCTCCCCTGGCCGTCTCCTCGGGATGAATGTCCCTCGACACCATCCCGATATCGACCATGCCCGACAGGGCGTCGGCGATCCCTTTGCCCGCCCCGCCGGCCTGGGCGCTCTATCCCATGGTCGTTAAATGGCCTGGACGTCCAGGCGCACGCCGGGATGAATCTTGCGGAACTCCTCGGCCCATTTAACGACCATGGGATAGAGCGCCCAGGCGCCCGAGAGACTGATCGTGCCCCGGAGTTCCTCGTCCCCGGTCCTTTCCATAGCGTCGCGGGCATCAACGGTGAAGGCCGCTTCCGCAGCTTCCCCGTCCCCGCCGACGGCCGCGGTGTGTCCTGAAAGAGCCTGCGCGAGTATGGATATAAGGAGGAATACGGTCAGCGCTGCTCTCGCTGCAAACGCGGCCGCCAGCGGCTTTGCTGCGACCCGCCCCGAGAGCTTGAGCCCTTTTATTTCCGCTGTCTGAATGATCATGGCATCTGCTCCTTTTGGGCCTTGCCGGCCTTTCCCCGCGTCAGAATCCCGCCTGAAACAAAGCCAGTAGATAAAATTCCGTCGCCCGGCCCGACTCCCGTTCGTGTTTCCATTCCAGGTTGACCTGGATTTTTGTCTTGGGCGCAAAAAACCTGTTGAGTCCCAATGTCCAGGTTTCGTCCCGGCCCGGGGTCGAGGGACTGATCCTGTCCAGGGAATCGAACCTGGCAACCGCCTGGACCTTGCCGCCGGCCAAGCTCGCTCCGACCTGGGCGTAGCCTCCGCGCTTGGACACATTCCCGTCCCAGGCAAGGATCCACTCCGCCTTGACGCCCAACCGTGAGACGGCCGCCTCAAGTTCAAGCCCCACCCGGTCGCGGCGGAGGAGCGCCTGCCCGGCCGCCGCCGAATAAAGGCCCCTGTAAACGGAAGCTCCCAACTTGAGACGGTCCGCGAGAGCGATCACCAGGCGGCCGGCCAAGTCCTTTTGCCTGTTGGTGTCGGCCCGGTTGATTCCGGAGCCGTTGAACAGCCCGGCCGAGGCTTCGAGAACGCCGGCCTTGTACTGCAACAAAGCGCCGATGTCGCGGCCCGAGGCGCCGATGTCGCGGCCGGGGGAGAGGGATGAGACGGAGCGCGGCAGATTGATCGTCTCATGGTCGGAAGCGGCGGTCAGGCTCTCCCGGCTGAAGGGAACCTTGAACTGACCGAGGCGGAGGGAGCCGTTCTTGAAAATCGACAGGTCCAGAGCGGCCTCGATAAGGACGGGGCTCTTTACGGCGTCCACCGTGGCCCTGAGACGTATGGCTCGGGTGATCGGACTGTCCAGAGACAGCCTGGCCCTCGAAACCGTGAAAGAATCCGCCGATTCGCCGGCGCGGCTGTAGAGGACCTGGCCGAAACCCGTGAGCTTGATAGGCACGGACGTCTGGACCGGAGGAGACGGCGCTTCCCCGGCCTGCAGACCGAGGGAGACCGCGACCCAGCCCAGCAGCATAGCCGACGCCAGAGCCCGGCGCCGGTGGAATGCCCCCGCGCTCATGATGGGCGCCCCTCGAGGACCGAGCGGCCTCCCCTGTCGATGAAATCAAGCGTCATGGCCGGCTATTTCCTCAAAATTGATTTCCGCCCGCGCCGGCCGCGGCCGCCCCCCGATGAGCGAGCCGGCCGGGCCTTGCGGGCCAGGTCGGCGAAGGTCGTCCCCTCCAGGATCCGCGCCACGGCGTCCCGCACGTCCTTCCACAGCCAGCGCAGGCCGCAGGCTTTCTCCAGGGGGCAGACCTCGTGGGCAGTGACCGAGACGCAGTCGATGGGCGCCAGGGGGCCGTCCATGACCCGGATGACTTCGGCCACGCTGATTTCCCCCGGCGGCTTGGCCAGGGAATAGCCTCCGTTCGGGCCCTTCTTGCTCCTCAGGTAGCCGGCGCGCTTGAGGAGGAGCAGGATCTGCTCCAGGAAGCGCTCGGGGATGTGCTGGGCCCGGGAGATGTCGCGGATGTGTAGCGGCCGGTGGGGCCAGTTCCGGGAGAGCTCCAGCATGGCCCGGCTGGCGTATTCGCCCTTGGTCGAGAGCCTCATGATCTTGAACCTCAATAATAGTCGATAATATCAATTGACTAACTATCATAACAAGCGCCGGCCTGTCAAGCGAAATCAGCGGAAACTGCCCGGGGGCTTAAGCCCCCGGGGCCGGCCTCCCCTGGGCATCGTCACCAACACTTCGCCCGCTCTCCTGCTGCCCTGCCTCTCGCTCCTGGCCGACGAGGAGCTCAGCCTGGAATCGGGCATCCCCTATGCCGCCTCGGTTATCCTCAGTATTTTGCGCGACCGTCGCTCGACCGCGGGCTTGCTGCGCGCCCTGGGCCGCTTCCCCCTGTCCCGCTCCAAAATCAGGGAGAACATCATCTATACTCTCGGCAGCCTTCACGAGGGGGCCGCCGTGCCGGCGCTCTCCGCGCTGCTCGACGAACCCGACGAAGTCCCCGCCGAGGCCGGCCGCGTCCGCCTGATCGTCGAGCAGAAGGTCGAAGCCGTATGGGCCCTGGGCAAGATCGGGGCGCCGGCCGTGCCCGCCATCCCCGCGCTGGCGCGCTGCGCCGACCATGACTCATCGATGCTTAAAACCTGCGTGTCCTGGACGCTGGGCGAAGTCGGCCGGGCGCAAAAAGAGCAGATGGGCGGGCTGGACGCCGATGTCGTCATCGCCCTTCTCAAGCTCCTCAAGGTCAGGAACAGGCAGGTTTATGAGGAGACGGTCAGCGCCCTGCGCAAGATCGACCTCCCGGAGTTCATCCATTCGCTCTATCTCTACCATGCCGGCGCGGTCAACCTGCAAGGGTTGCTCCCGGCTCAGCGCGGCCTGTACGAGCTGTCGGAAACGCTCCATTATCTCATTCAGTCCAAAGGACGGGCGATCATGGCCGTCACCGGCGACTCGGGGACGGGCAAAACTTATTTCTGCCGGGCCGTTTCCGGCGGGTTTGGAAACCTCGGTCCCGACGATATCCTGTACCTGATGCGGGACAGCAAGATCGGCCAGAAGGTCTGCAACCGGATCCTCGGCCTCCGCTGGCTGAAGCACAATATCGACCCGGCCTATTACCATGACTACCCCCTGAGCGAGGAGGAGGACGACCCCCGCGCCTTCCTCGACGAATTCCTCGAGGAGAACAAGCACAGGAAGCTCATCATCCTCGACGGCTGCCGGGACCGGGACTATTTCCAACGGGTGGTCGACGCGTTTTACGAAAGGGGCGTCATGGATCTCGACGTCACCTTCCGGGCGACATTCTCCACGCGGCGGCTGAACCTGGAGGAAAGGGAAGTGGCCATGGAAAGCGTCAATACCCACCTGTCTTTCCTGGAAGAGCCCATCCTGGAGGATACGGATTTTTACCGGGAGGGCGTCGTCCTGGTCTACGACTTCGACAACTCGGTGGGCGCGCGTCTCAACCGGGAAGAGACCCTGGAGCTGTTCGACAGGCAGAAGATCGAATCCTGGGGCGGCCTCATCCGCCTCGGCGCTTTCGACCGGGGAAAAAGAACGGCGCCGGTCTCCTCCTCTACGCTCGATCCCCGGACCGAAACGCTCTCCTGCCGGGCGGACGCGGCGCCGCCGGGACGCGTCCGGCCGTTCCGTCAGGAGGAACGGCACATCCGTCCCCGCTTGAACGATGACTTGGCCGCCGAGCCGAACCTCCTCGAGACGTTCGACTTCGGCGACCTGAAAGCCGACAGGCTGAGGCTCTATGCCCAGAACCAGGTGGCGGGGACTTCGGAAGACGGCCGGGGCTTCGTTTTGAGCTTTATCGACAACCGGCTTTTTGTCGCGCGCGGCGAGGGGGGGCGGTCGGGGGCTTGGCGCTCCTCGGCCGCGACCTGGCCGTGCTTACGAAAGGCGGAGGCTTGACCGTCGTCTCCTTTGAGCGCAACGAAATGACCGACCTGGAACTCGCCGGATCGTCCGCGCCCGCGTGCGCCCTCGGCTCCTGCGGCCGGGAAACGATCGTCTCCGGACATGAGGACGGCTCGGTCGTTCTGCGCAGGCTGGGGGACGACAAGGTCCGCGGCTTCAGCCTGAGGCCGGCCGGCGTCCGAGCCCTGGCTTGCGACCGCAGGGGCAGGATCTGCGCCGGCACGGCCGACGGATATTTTTTCAGGCTCGACCCGGAATCGGGGACAGCGGATATCATCCGCTTCGCGGGCCGGAGCGTGGCCCTCATCAAAGCTTTCCTCCGGGACAGGATCCTGGCGGTGACGGAGCCGGCGGCTGAGAACGGCCCGGACGCGGCGCGCCTCCACATCCTCGACCTTGAGGGGCGGACGTCGAGGACGATCGAGCTCGAGCCCGAAAGGCGGGTGACAAGCGTCAGCGTAGACTACGACGGACGGATCATCGCCGGTCTCCGGGGCGGAGAGGGGCTTTCGGCCCCGCCCCGGGCGAGCCTGCTGATACTCGACCTCGGCGGAGAAGCCGCTTCTCGGAGCGAGCTCGCCGGCCACTCCGGCGGGACGCGCGACTGCCTGACCATGGGGCCCAAGGTCATCAGCTGCGGGCGAGAGGAAACGGGAAGGGCGGCCCTGCGCGTCTGGGGGACGGAGTATTACGTCCGGACCGAGCTCAACAAGCTGGCCATACGCTCGACCTGGCCCTCTTCCCTCCGTTGAGCCCCATCAGAAATCCTTTTCAATTCCCGAGCTCCCTCCTCCCGGCGGGATTCTCCCCTGCTCTTGCCCGGGCAGGGCGGATTCGGCCGGAGTTGAGGTATAATGCATCTCCATCCACAAAATTTCTCGTGGGAGGCTGCCTCATGTCTCACCGCAATTTGCGGGCCGTCTCGGCCGTGACCGTCGCCCTGCTTCTCGTCCTGCCGGCCGCGCTTTCGGCGCGGGCCCAAACGCCGTTTAAAAACAAGAAGCTTTCCTTCGACCAGGCCTTCCTGAGCGGGACGCCCCAACTCCTCAAGACGCTCGCGTCGCCGATGGAATGGCTTGATGACGAACACTACCTCGTGGCCGAAACCGGCGAACAGACCAAAACCACGACCATGTTCAAGGTCCGGGCTCGAAGCGGCGAAAAAGCGGTCTTCTTGGATTATGGCGCCGTCAAGAAGCATGCGCCGGCAGAGTTCCCGGCCTCAGCCCCCGTGGGACACACGCCGGACTGGAACGGCCTGCTGTATGTCCATGAAAAAGACCTCTTTTTCTACCGGGTCGGGGAGGACCGGCTGGTCCGGCTGACCCACGGCGAGGAGGAGGAGCGGAACCCGCGCCTGGCGCCCTCCGGAGACCGGGTGGCCTTCACCCGGAACAACGACCTGTTCACCGTATCCATCTCGGACGGCAAAGAAATCCAGCTCACCCGGGACGGCGGAGACCTCATTACCAACGGCTGGGCTTCCTGGGTTTACTATGAAGAAATCTTCGGCCGCGCCTCCCGCTATGCCGCTTTCTGGTGGTCCCCGGACGGAGACAAGATCGCCTTTCTCCGATTTGACGACAACCCCGTTCCGGAATTTCCCATCTTCGACGCCGAGGGCGCCCACGGCCGCCTGGAGCGGCAGCGCTACCCCAAGGCCGGCGACCCCAACCCCAAAGTCAAACTGGGCGTCGTTCCGGCCTCGGGCGGCCGCATCGTCTGGGCCGACTTCGATGAAAACGCCGACCCCTATATTGCCATTCCGACTAAAGTAGGCATCCAGAAC
>CAZFTV010000025.1:14329-14895 GCA_964521765.1 uncultured Eubacteriales bacterium | reverse complement strand
CCTGCAGGACCTCGAAAAGCATCCAAAAGTCGGAGCTTCATGGGAAGGATTCGTTATCAATCAGGTGATCCGGCAGCTGGGGGCGAAGTCCGAAGAGTGCTTTTTCTGGCGCACGCACGCGGGAAGCGAGATGGATCTCCTTGTCGTCCGCGGTCGAAGACGGTTGGGATTCGAAATTAAAAGGAGCAGCTCGCCCGGCATCACTCCGTCCATGCGAAACGCTTTGAAAGATCTGAAATTGGACAGTTTGGACCTCATCCATTCGGGAGAGCAAACGTTCGGATTGGCCGAAAGAATCCGGGCCGTCGCCTTCCCGCGGCTGCTCGTGGACATTAAACCCATAAGGCATTAGATCCGACGAACATATTTGGCCGGCGAAGGCGCGTTCCGATTGACGATCCCTTGATTCTCTGATAGCCTTGAATCACACTCGATTTAAGGGGTCAACCGTGGCCGTCACGTGCCCGAAATGCCGGTATGAAAATTCCGCGGATACCCGCTTTTACGGCAACTGTGCGGAGCCTCTTCATCCCATCCTCCTCTCAAGACAACCAGTCATGAACCCC
>CAZFTV010000025.1:13932-14259 GCA_964521765.1 uncultured Eubacteriales bacterium | reverse complement strand
AAGCAAATGAGGAGACGGGCGGTGCTCAGTAATCGACGCGGCGGAAGACGAATCCGCTGAAGACCGAGTCGAGAACTAGGAGCGCGCCGGCTACGAGGAAGGGAACGGCCAGCCCCAAACCGTAGCCCAGTCCGGAGAAGAGCTGGGCCCCGATGATGTGGCCCGTGGTGATGATGGCGAGGAAGAGGCCGGCGCTACCGCCCACCAACCGCCTCTCGAACATGCGGGCAATGTAGAGCGTCGTCGTCGAGCCGAGCAGGCCGTCGCCGGCCTCGTGGATGAGGCGACCGGCGAAGGACAATCCCAGCGGCCGGAGGGGCATGAGCA
>CAZFTV010000025.1:0-13922 GCA_964521765.1 uncultured Eubacteriales bacterium | reverse complement strand
TGACAATGTAAAAATCTTCGGCGGCGCAGCCCGGGCCCGCTCCCGAAAGGAGGAGCGCCCCGCGGAAAAGGAGCGCGTTGCGGCGGTCGTCGAAGCGGAGGAATCCGACCGAAAGCGATGCGGCCGCGGTCATGAGAAGCGTCAGCGAGATGTAGAGCGAAAGCTGGAGGACGTTCAGCCCGAAGCGCTCCTTGAGGAAGGGGCTGTAAACCGTGCCCTCGGCGCCCCAATGGAGGGCCAGCACGAAGAGTATGACGAGGAACAGGACCGTCTTTTTCTGAAGCATGTTTCGCCGGTAATCCGCCCAGGAGACCACCTCGAAACGCTCTTGGCCCAGGCCGCGCGCCAGGAACGGCATGGGCAACATCAGGCCGGCGAAAAGGAACAGGAGCAGCCGGAAATCCGTGAGGTAGGCGACAAGGCCGCCGATTGCCGTTCCGACCGCGATTCCCATGTTGAGAAAGAACGCCAGGCGCGCGTACTTCCGGTTCGGGTCGTCATGGTCCTGGTGCTTGTAGTAGAGGCTGTTTGTCGAGACGTCGAGCACGTTGTTGGCGATGCCGAGCAGCAGGTAGGCCGCGGCCGTGAGCGGGACGCTGCGCGAGAGACCGATGGCGAGCAAGGCCGCTCCCTGGGCGAGCAGGGCCGTTCGGATGACGCGGCTGATCGATAACCGGTCATTGACCCAGCCCGTGGGGAAAGAGACGACGAGGGGGGCCGCGGCCATGAGCATCACCACCAGGCCGATCTCGTAGCCCTTAAATCCGAGCTTCAGGAAATAGAGCGGGCTCAGAAAATAGACGGCGTTGAGCGTCAGCTTGCGGCAGAAGTTGATGAGGTGAACCCGCGAGCGGATGTCCATAAGGCGGTATTATAAACATTTCAGGCTGTTTTGCCAGCAAGAAAGTCGGGGTCGCGTCTACACTTTCCACTTATATTTGCCATTTGAATCAGGCGATGCTCATTCCAAAGGAGCAGCATTACGCTATTTGTCAGATTGCAAGGACAAGGAAAGGTGGAAAGTGTAGACGCGACCCCGTTTTCTCTTAGAACACCTTTTTGGCCAACCCCAAAATATCATCTATGGGCGAGGACTCGCCGTCGGCGTCGAGCAGCCCGATGAGCGAGCCGAGGGTAGAAGAAGAGCGGCCGCCGGCCGCGGCCTTATGATAAACCGGCCCGTGGAGAAGTCGTCCTCCGCAGCGGCTTTGACGCCTCTTGAGGAAATTGTAACGTCGCCGCGTTCCGGAAATCGGCGACTGATCTCAGGCGGGAGGATGCAATCAGCCTGAAGGGGAGAATCCGGCGCCGAGCTTTTCGGCGGCGTTTCCGAGGCTATGGTCCAGCGTCCAGAGCGACGCTTGCGTCAGACGGGACGAAGCCAGGAGGTGAACATCCACGAACCCGAGGCCGATGCCCATGAGACGATGGGCTTCCAGGAAACGCATGGCTTCCTCATGAACCGCGACGACGGCTCCGGGAAGGGAGCGGAGAAGAGCCAGGATTTCCTCCCTCCGCGAGATGTTCCCGCAGGCCAATTCCCCGATGACGAGCGGATGGCAAACGACCTCTCCCTTTTCAAGCAGAGCTTTAAGCCGGGGGTTTGTCCCGCGCAGGTGATCGACCCAGACCGATGTGTCGACCAGAACCATCTAATTAGCGCCGCTTTTTCGCCTTGGAATGGGGCGGAGGCTCTTCTCCGTCCCCCCGAGCTTCGCCAGCCTATTGGCGCTTTCCTGGGCGATGAGGGCTTTCAGCCCCAGCCTGACCAGGGCTGTTTTTTCCCTTATTCCCGTCAACTCCGAAGCCCTGCCAAGGAGCCGGTCGTCGATGTTCAGCGTCGTCCTCATATGCATATTAATGCCTGTTTTATGCATATTAGTCAAGGGGCTTCTTTCCTCTCCATGTTAAAGACGGGTAGAGCATGGAATTCTCATGGTTTCTCCCCGGGGCGGCCTCATAAGGCCGCCGTCCAAAGCGATGACGCGTCGTCTCGCTCCAAAAAAAACCGCAGACTGTCGGAAACTCAGCGGGATTCCTCTTCCCGGTGAATAGAGCCATAAGCACATCGGCGGCATTGAGCAACGAAAAAAGGAATGTTTGAAAAAAGGATTGGGAACCGCGATAAGAATAAGAAAGGGGGGGAGGAGGGCCGGGCCCTCCTCCCCCGTGCTTGCATGCCGGGCGGCTTCGGCCGGCTCGTCCCGCCGGCCGACGTCCAAAAAGTCAGCGCTTCTTCAGCCGGATCTCGCCGCTGAAGGTCTTGCAGGTGATGTCGGCGCCTCCGCCGTTCACCTCGCCCCGGATGTCGCGCCGGGAGTCCTTGAGCTTGCCCTGGAGTTCGACGACGGCCCTGAAATCCGAGGTGATGTCCCCGCTGAAGGTCTTGCAGCTGAAATCGAAGGCCGCGTCGCCGGGGAGATGGAGGTTGATGTCGCCGCTGTGACTCTCGAAGGCGTAGGTGCCCTCCGGGTTGAGCGGACCCGCGTAGGTGACGTCGCCGCTCAGGACATTGACGTCTACGGCCTTGGCGTTGGCCAAGTTGTTGACCTCCACGTCGCCCGAGATGGTCTTGGCTTCTACCAGGCCCGCCGAACCGCTGACCGTGATGTCGCCCGAGACGGTCTTGGCCTTGAAATCGCCCGTCACGTCCACGATGTCGATGTCGCCGCTGACCGCGACGAACGTCCCGCCGCGCGCCATCTTGGACGCCTCGATGTCGCCCGAGACGGTTTCCAGCTTGGCCCGGCCGCCGACATTCTCGGCCCGGACGTCTCCGCTGACGTTCTTGACCTCGATCTCGGCCTTGGCCGGGATGGTCAGGACGTAGTTCACGGAGACGTTGCTGTCCTTGAATACGTTCCGCCCCTCGGGGTACTTGGTCTTGATTTCGAGTCGGCCGTCCGTGCGGTCAACCTCGATCTTCACCAGGGCGGCGTTCTCTTTGGCTTTTTCGAGCGAGCTCGCCCTGGAGACTTTCAGGGCGTCGATCGACACCTCGTCCCTGTTCCAGGTCAGGATTTTTACGTCGCCGGAGACGTTGGTCAGAAAGACCCGTCCGTCTGCGGGCAGCTTTTCGGTCTTCTGGAATTTTTCCTCGTACTTTTCCCTGGCGTCCCTGTCGCTCCAAGCCGCGGCGGCGGGAACGACCGCCAGGGCCAGGAAGGCCAGCGCGGCCAGAAGGGCTGTTGATCGTTTGAGGGTCATGATGTTTCTCCTTTTCAATGGTTATTTATCGCTTAAAGCTGGGTGGAGGGTTTCTGTCCCGCTCCGGCGGCACTCTGCGCCTGGACCCATGCGGTCAGGACCTGGACCTTCTCGCTGTAGGAGGCCAGGAGCGCGTTTTGGGCCCCGAGGTCGCGCGGGTCGCTTAGCACGGCCTGACGGCAAGCTTCGATCGAGGCGTCAATGATCCCAAGGTTGGCGGCGAACACGGCGGCCGTTTGGGGATCGAGCGACCCCGCCTGGGATCCGACGGCCTCGCGCAGGGCCTTGATGGCCTGGTTGTAGTGCCACTCCGCCTCGTTGAGCTTGTCCAGCGTCTTCTGGTTGAGGGCTGCCTTCTCCGCATTGAGGTGCGTCGGCCCCGATTTCCAGGGCTGGAAGACGACGAGGCCTCCGGCGACGAGGAGCAGGGCCGCCGTCGAGGCCAGCGCAAAGCGGAAACCGTAGCGCGGACGGTACGGCGCGGAAAAGCTCGCCGGGCTTTCGGGCGAGGCGGTCCGCTGTTCGCGGAGTCCGGCCCGGATCTTGAGCCACACCCTGTCGGGCGGAGCGAGAGGCGCCAGGTTTTTCGCCTGTCCGGCAATCTCCTGGAAGTCTTCCAGGAAGGCGCGGCACCCGGCGCAGCCTGCGAGGTGCGCCCTGAGTTCCGAGAGGCGGCCGGCCTTGAGCGTCTCGTCTACGTATTCGCTGATATATTTTTGGGCGGGGCGGCATTTCATGGTCGTCACTCCTTAGCGCTGCTATTCGAAAGGGCGCGGGATTTCACGAGGCGTTTACGAAGCTTAAGCCGCGCCTTGAAAAGATGGGACTTTGATGTTCCGACCGAGCAGCCGAGTATGGCCGAGATCTCCTCGTGCTTGAAGCCCTGAACATCGTGCATCAGAAAAACGCTCTTGAGGCGCGCGGGAAGGGCCCCGATCGCGTCCTGAAGCGGCCGTTTCATGTCGCTTCCGCTTACGGCTTCGGCGGGCGCGGCGAGCACGCCCTCGAGGTCGCCGAGAGGGACCGCGGACCGCCTCTCATGCCGGCTTGCCCGGAGATGGTTGAGGGAGGCGTTAATCGTGATCCGGTAAATCCAAGCGGAGAAGGTCTCCGGGTTGTTGACCTCGCCAAGGCGGGTGAACACCCTGAGGAAAACCTCCTGGAGAACATCCTCGGCCGCCGAGGCGTTGCCCGTGTAGCGGCAGGCCAGGCTGAAAAGGGGGCGCTTGAAGCGGCCGTAAAGATGCTCCAAGGCCTGCTCGTCCCCCCCTGCCCCTTGTCTTATGAGGTCCGCAAGTTGAGCGTTTTCTTGGGATTCTGTCATAACGCCGGTCAGCTCCGGAGTGGAATACAAGGGATTATCCACGAATCCGGCGCTTTTGGCCAGCGTTGCGGCGGGGGCGAAACCTTCCACGATCATTGCTCCTGACAATATAGATGCAGAAACGTGGCAAAAGGTTGCCCTTGGGATCGGGCCTATGTTTATTGCTGATTACAATATAGTTAGTTTATTTTTAGGGTTGTTTTTCGCGCCTAAAACACTTTTTCTGCCCGTCAAAGCTAACCGAATTGCGGATGATGATGATGGGCGCGGGCGCAATCCTGAACGCCCGCCCGCCCGGCCTTTCTATCGGGAGCGGACTATGCTATAAAAAACCCATGGAAAACAGGAAGAGGAAAGACACCCGGGCGGCGGCCTCCGTCGAAATCAGCTACGAGCATAGAGGACATTGCTTGAACGACCGGATTGCGGACCTATCCTCCGGCGGATTTTACATCGATACGATCCATCCCCTGCCGGAGAACTCGGTTATCAGCTTCCGGTTCGCTCTCCCCGGCGACGAATCCGAGACTCCCGTCTCGGGAGAGGGCGAAGTCGCCTGGATCCAGAGGATGCAGGGCATGGGCATCCGCATCACCAGGATGTCCGACGAGGACCGGAAGCGGCTGGAGGCGTATCTGGCCCGCTCCGAGCGTCCCGTTTCACGATAAACTACCGCAAGTTAACAAATTCACGAACGCCCCGGACGAAAATATCGAGCTCGTGAAGGGTCGTGTAGACGCTGGGCGTAACTCTGATGACGAAGGGGCCCTCGGGCAGCTTGATGAGCGTGGAGATGATCTTATGCCGGTCGTAGAGAAAGCGCGACAGCTTCTCCATGTCCGCGCCCTCTAAAAGAAAAACTCCGATGCCGCACGACTGCGCTGGATCCAGGGAAGTCAGAAACTTGAAGCCGGGGAGGTCCCGGAGGCCCAGCCGCCAGTATTCCCGGAGATAGCGGAGTCGCGCCTCCTTGTTTTTCGGGCCGATGCCCTCGTGGAAGGCGATGGCTTCCGGCACGGCGGCCCACAGGGCTTCCTGCTGGGTGCCGTAGGCCTCGAACTTGCGGATATCGTCGCCCAGGGGGTCGGCCGCCGGAAAGAGGGGCCAGATCTTCTTGATCTTCTCCTTGCGGACATAAAGAAATCCGTTGCCGATGGGGGCCATCATCCACTTGTGAAGGTTCGCCCCGTAGATGTCGCAGCCGAGGTCCTCGAGCTTGAAATCGAAGTGGCCGAAGGCGTGCGCCCCGTCCACGACGACCTCGATCCCCCGCTCCCGGGCCATGCGGCAGATCTCCTTGATGGGAAAGATCTGTCCGGTGAGGTTCGTGATGTGGCAGACGAGGATGAGCCTCGTCTTCTCCGTGACGTTTTGCTCGAAAAGAGCGGCCAGCTCCCCGAGACTCGCCGGGGGCGTTGGAAAGGAAAATGTCTTGACTACGACCCCGTCCCGTTTCTCTCTCTGGAAGAGCGCGTTCTTCATCGAGGGGTAGTCGTGCTCCGTGGTCAGGACTTCGTCCCCGCGCTTGAGATCGATCCCCAGGAGCGCGATCTGGAGAGCCTCGGTGACGTTCCGGACGAGGGCGATCTCCTCGCTCGAGCAGCCGAACGTGTCGGCCACCAGGCGGCGGACGTGCTCCTTGCGCGGCCGCAGAAACCCCCAGGAGTTGTGCGTCGGCGCGCCGTTCGAGAAATCCAGGTAGCGGTGGACGGCGTTCATGACCACGCGGGGCGAGGGATGGACCCCGCCGTTGTTGAGGTTGATGACGCTCCGGTCGATGTCGAAGGCCTCCTGTATGGGGAACCAGAAGGACTCGTCCCGGGCGACCTCCTCCGGCGACCGCGCCGCCTGAGAGACCGCCGCCGCCGGTCTTTTTTGAGACGCGTCGCCCGGCGTCAGGCTCAGGAGCAAGATCACGGAAAGACAGGCCGCCGGCGCGGCCAAAGGTTTTGTTCGGTTTTTCATGCTCTCCTCCCCTCGAAGGGTCAACGATCGATCCGGTCATTTTCTATACCGGCTCAATGAACAAGTCAACCGGCAAACGCCGCATGAAATCCGCGAAACAAACCGGTTTCGGGTTTATTGACCGGAGATGTCGATGAAACGCCGCGGCGATTTGAAACGCGGGGCGAAACATGCTTGAAGGTGATTTGACATGCAAGGCCGGGGATCAATACAATGATAAACACGTTTCGACTTCGGCGAGAGAATCAACCGATCCTATCAGGAGGGACACATGAAAAAAACCTGCTTGGCTCTTTTATGCGCCGTCGCCCTTTTCCTCTTCGCCGCGCCGCGGAGCGAAGCCGCCGGGCCGCTGAATTTATACATCCGCGGCGGCATCCTGACGACGAGCGATTTCAGCTTCAACCCGGTCATCGGCCTTGTCGGGGCCAACATCGACCTGAACTTCGGAGCCCTGAGCCTGAGCCCGGAATGCGACCTGCTCATCTATCAATTCAGTTTTAACCCAATCTGGATCACTCCCGGGGCGATCTTGAACTTCAACCTGGGCCCTCTATACGTCGGCGGCGGGGTGGTCCTGCCCTTGATCATCGGAAGCGGCTACACCCTCGAGGGAAATCTTCTTCTCAAGCTGAACGGAGGGCTGAAGCTCGGCAACTACAAGGTCCAGGCCTTCCTTATCACCCCTTTTGAGAATCTGTTCACGTTCACCCTGATCGGCCTGACCCTCGGTTTCGGCTTTTAAGAAGACACGATACCTAATAACCAAATAGGCGTTCTTCAGCCGCGGTAAATCCCCTGAGACAATCCGCCTTCGGGTGAGGCGTCGAGAGCGGGTTCGGCGACGATCACGGGGCTGCCGAATGAGGCGAACGTCTCGTCGACGGTCAGGATTCCGGCGTCATATCCGCTCTCCCCACCCCTCGCTTTGCCGATTTCGGCGGAGATGTCAAGGCCGAAGACAAAGATCTTTCTTTTGACGCGAAGCCGCACGCGACGCGCTGTCCAGGCGGAAAAGCCGAAGGCGCCGGCGGCGGGTTTTACAACTTCTTGGGCTTGCCGGCCAGGCCGGCCTTCTTGGCCAGGAAGGTGGCGACCTCGTCGGGGCCGGGAAGGTCAAGCCAGATTTCGCTGTCTTCCTTCAGGAGGTTCAGCACGGAGTTGACGAACTTTTCCTTTTCGAGCGGTTTTTCGAAATAATCCGAGGCGCCGAAGGAGGTCAGAGCTTCGTTGCGGTACTGCGGCCCCCGGTAGGCTCCGGTGACGATGATAACCGGGATGCGTCCTTTCGTCTCCGAAGTGATCTTCTCGGTCAGCTCGAAGCCGTGAATTTTGGGCAGGATGGCCTCCAGGATGACCAAGTCGGGCCTCTCCTCCTTGAATTTGTCGTAGGCCTCCTGCCCGTCCGAGGCCATGATGACCTGAAACTTGTAAGGCTTGAGAAGCTGGCTGAGCGCTTCGCGGGCGTTGCTGTCGATATCGACGATGAGGATTTTTTTCACGTCCATGGGTTTCACTCCACTATGCACACGGCCGGCTCGCTTTCGCGTCCGCGAAGGGTGACGCTCGTCACCAGGAAGGTCAACCTCCGCCTGCCGCCCGAGGCATAGAGATAATCACGGCGGTTGAGAGGCCGGGCGACCAGAAACCGAGGAGCGTCTCCCTGGCCGGCCAAGTAGACATGATAACGGCTGAGGTTCCGATTGTCACGCTCCGGCTGCCAGGTGAGAAGGACGTAATCCCGGCCGTCGTACGTCTTTCTCCAGGAGCCCTGAAGATGACGGGGAGGATAAACGGTCTGCGGCAACACGGTGATGTTCAGGGGAATGAGCAGAGGGCTATTGTCCGCGCCGGCGCCATCCAGGGTCAACGTCTCCCTGTATTCACCCGCCGCCATGAATCGCGGAGAAAAAGAAACCGTGAAGGATTCCCACTCCCCCCAAGACTTGCACGACGACGGAGAGCACGAGATCAAGGAATTGGAGGCTGACGGCAAGACTGCGAGCCCGCCCGAGCCCTCGTTTTTAACACGCAGTGTGAGCATCACCCGTCCCTGCTCTCCCTCCTCGCAAGCCACATCCAAGCTCATGGGGTCGGCCAGAAGCCTGGGCTCCGGGTTGTCCAGGACGACACGGCTCAGAATATCCTGCGGTCCGCCGCCCGGCGCCGCGCCCGCCGACGGAAGGAAATCGGCGGTGATCTCGCTCGCAGCGATCGTCAGGCGCGTATAGCCCGACGGGCCGACGAAGCCGTAATCCGGGCCGGACGGCTGACCGTAGAACTTCCTCCACAGCGGCCCCTGCCACCACCAGACCTCGCCCATATCCTTCGTCGAGCCGCAGCACAGACTGCGCATTTCTTTCCGATTCCAGCCCGTGGTCAGCCGGCGGCTGTGGAAGATATGGTCGTGCCCGTAAAGAAAGGCGTTGACGCCCGCCTGGGCCGCCATGTCGGTGATGCGCACCTGCTCGACGGACTGAGGGTCGGCATATTCCAGGTAATCCTCCCGGAGAAACAGGGGGCCTCTTCCGTAGGCGACGTCCTGTCGGGATTCATCCGGCCCGGCCGGCCAGCCGCCCAGGACATGGTGGAAACAAGGGATGATCCAATGCTTCTCCCGTTTCTGGAACACCCGGCCCAGCCAGTCGACCTGATCCCGGCCGAGCGTCCACTCCTCGAGGCGACGGGGATGGACAGCCCCGCAGAACGCCGTGCAGTCGAGAATGATGAATTCCGCTCCGCCCTTCCCGTCCTGGTCGGCGCCCCAGGTGAAGGCATAATAGTTGCCCTGGGGGTGGCCTCCCTCGGGGTAGGTTTGATCCGTAGGCAGCGGAAACAGCTTCGCCCGCCACTGGCACGCCTGCACCCTGAGGGAATTCCAGCTCTCCTCTCCGTCATGGTTGCCCAGGGCGATGAACATGGGCAGGCTGGGCGTCAGGGCGGAATACATCTTCCGCATCCGCAGCCACAGCGTTCTGGCGACAAAATCTCTCTCCTGGTCGGTCGAAGGAGACTCCGGAAGCCCCAGGTCCTTGAAACGGTAACTCGAGCCGATGCCGTTTGTGTCGCCTAAGTTGATGAGAAAGTCCGGGTCCTCGGTTGCCAGGACGCGGCGCATGGCCTGCGCCAGGCGGAAGCCGTTGACGAGCTTCTGGAGGGGGCGTTCGGGCGTCCAGGCGGGATCGTCCCGGAGCCTCTTCAGGAATTCATTGACGTAATCCCCGTTGAGCATCATCTCCGCATGAGAAGCGGGCATTCCGGGGTCGGCGTCGTCAAAGGTGTGATCGTCGGCGAAGACCAGCACGCGGACCTGCTCCCCTCTTGACAGTCGGGCATTGGGCAGCCGGAAGCTCTTTGGGCTGAGCGCCGACCAGCTTTCCCTCGCCTTCCGGTATTGAACCTGATAAAAGAGCCGCTCGCTTTCATTTCCGGGGAGGGGTACGGTCAGGTTGTCCTTGACGCCGCTGCAGGAGTGGAGGGCATTTCCCACGGCCAGCCCTTCTCTCGTTTCGGCGACGTAGACTTTGATGTCCAGCGTCGCATCCGGCCGGAGGAGAAGGTTGAGGTCGGCCCGCCATTTGAACGCGAATCCCCTTTCGGGCCTCAAGTTGAAGATTCTCTCGGCGGACAGGAAGACCGAGGAATCGTAGGGAAAGGGATATTCATCGTCGGCCAGCTGCGGCCACAGCGGAGACGCCGGCGCGTCGGAACGCGGCATCCCCCCCTTCAGGGAAAGCATCCGGCCGGGTTCCAGTCCCGCGGCCGCCAGCCCCAGGCCCGCCAGCCTGAGAAATTTCCTTCGTTTTATGTCCATGAACGATCGCTAAACAGCGGCACGGCCCGATATTATAGCCGGAAAAACAGGGTCTTAGCAACTTCTCCGGCGGTTCGGTCCCGGAATCTCTCCCCGCGCCTCTCAGCCCCAAGTCCGAGCTTGGATTGCCGACCGCATCTTTTTTTGATAAGATGGCCGGCGATGAAAAAGCCCCCCGCCCCGCGCCTGTCCGTGGTCATCCCCGTCTTCAACGAGGAGAAAAACCTGGAGCCGCTCTACGGGGAGGTGCGAGCGGCCTGCGACGGCTTGGGCTCAAGCTACGAGATCATCTTCATCGACGACGGAAGCCGGGATAACTCCTTCGGCGTCCTGTCCCGCCTGCAGAAGAAGGACCGCCGGGTCAAGGTGCTGCGCCTGCGCAAGAATTTCGGACAGACGGCGGCCATGTCCGCCGGGTTCGATTACGCCCGGGGCGAAGTCATCGTCACCTTGGACGCCGACCTGCAGAACGACCCCCGGGACATCCCTCGCCTCCTGGAAAAAATCTCCGAGGGCTACGATATCGTAAACGGCTGGCGCCGGAAACGGAAAGACAGGTTCCTGACGCGCCGCTTGCCCTCGAACACGGCCAACTGGCTGATCGCCCGTCTCACCGGCATCAAGCTTCATGACTTCGGCTGCACGCTCAAGGCCTTTCGCAGCGAGGTTGTGAAAAGCATCAAGCTCTACGGAGAGCTCCACCGCTTCATCCCGGCCATCGCCTCGAACATCGGAGTGCTCATCGCCGAGATTGAGGTCCATCACCGTCCCCGCATCCACGGCAAGTCAAAGTACAACATTTTCCGCTTCGTGAAGGTCATCCTGGACATGGTCCTGCTCCGCTTCCTGATGAGTTATTCGACCCGGCCGCTCCAGATTTTCGGCCTCATCGGCCTGATCAGCGGCCTGGCCGGCGCCGTGTTGCTCGGCGTCATGACCTACCAGCGGCTGTTTCTCCGGGTGGGTCTCGGCAACCGACCGCTCCTCCTCGGCGCCATCCTGCTGACCGTGCTCGGTGTCCAGCTCATCACCCTCGGCCTCCTGGCGGAGATCATGGTCCGCGCCTATCACGAGGCCACGGGCAAGACCATCTATTTCATACGCGAGGTCCTGGACGCCGACGGCCCACGCCCGAACTCCCGAACCTAGATGAACGTCCTGATGCTCGCTCCCGAGCCTTTTTTTCAGGCGCGGGGAACACCCATCAGCGTCTACTTCCGGCTCAAGGCCCTGTCCGACCTCGGCCACCGGGTGACGCTCGTGACCTATCCCCTGGGAGAGGACCGCCGGTTCCCCGGCCTCCAGATCAGGCGCGTGCCAAACGTCCTCGGGCTGCGCTCGATCAAGATCGGCCCGTCGCTGGTGAAAGTCCCGCTCGACGCCCTTCTCTTCCTCCGGGCGTTCTTCGCGCTGGCCCGGGGGGGCTATGACCTGATTTTCTCCCACGAGGAGGCTTCGCTGTTCGGCGTGTGGCTGGCGAAGTTGTTCGGAAAACCCCATCTCTACGACATGCATTCCAGTCTCCCCCAGCAGCTGGAGAATTTTAATTTTTCTCGCTCCCCTGTCCTCAAGTCCCTCTTCGACCGCCTGGAGCGCTACGTCCTCCGGAATTCGGGCGCGGTCATCGTCATCTGCCGGGACCTGGAACGTCAGGTGGGCGCCCTGGGCTTGAAAAACAAAGCCGTGTTCCTCGAGAATTTTCTCGATTTCGACGTGACGCCTCCCACGGCGGAAGACATCCGCAAAGCCCGAGGCGAACTGGCTCCGCGCGGGGAGAAGATCGTCCTGTACGCGGGGAACTTCCAGTCCTACCAGGGGATCCCGCTCCTTCTTGAGGCGGCGGCCCGCGTCAAGCAAAATTCGGTCTTTGTCCTGGTGGGAGGAAGCGGCCCGGACCTGGCGAGCATGCGGGACAGGGCGCGGAACCTGAAATTGGGGAGCCGGGTGACGTTCGTGGAGCGCGTCCCTCCCGACCGGATTCCGCTGTTCATCGCCGCGGCCGACGTCCTCGTTTCCCCGCGTCTCTCGGGCACCAACACGCCGCTCAAGATCTATTCCTTCCTCAAATCCGGGAAGCCGCTGGTCGCCACCGACCTGTGGACGCACACCCAGGTCGTTGACTCCCGGATAGCGACTCTGGTCCAGCCCGACCCGGATGCCCTGGCCCGGGGCCTGGACGCCGCCCTGGCGGGCGGCGCGTCGCTGGAAAAAGCCCGCACGGCCAAGAAGAAAGCGGACGGCGATTACACCTATCCCGAATATTTGAGAAAGATCCGCCAGGCCCTGGACAAGGCCCGCGCAAATATAACCCGGAGCTCCTGAGCGGTGAAGGTTTTCGTCACCGGCGCCTCGGGTTTCATCGGCGGCCACCTGGTGCGGGAGCTTCTCCGCCGCTGCTGGGCGGTCTGCGGCTTGACCCGCCGCCGGTCCCCGTCCGACGCGCCGGGGCTCAAACATATCCGGGGCGACATCACGGATCGCTCCCTCCTGGAGAAGGAGCTTCAGGGAACGGACGTCCTCATCCATCTCGCTTCCGCTCTGGGCTCGGCGCTCATACCGCGCGCCGAATTTTTCCGCGTCAACGCCCACGGCACGCGCTGCCTGCTTGAAGCGGCCGCCGCGGCCGGGGTGAGAACCGTCCTCCATTTCAGCTCTGCCGGCGTCCTGGGCCATGTCCGTCGGGGCGACATCGCCGAGGAAGACTATCCTCTCCGGCCGCGCGATGTCTATGACCGCAGCAAGCTCGAGGGCGAGATGATCGCTCTGGAGTTCGCCCGCCGGGGCCTGGACCTGCGCATCATCCGGCCGGGATGGGTCTACGGCCCCGGAGATCGCCGGACATTCAAGCTCGTCCGGGCCGTAGCCCGGGGCAGGTTCGTCCTACCCGGGTCGGGACGTACGCTTCAGACCCCCGTCCATATCAGCGACCTTGTGGCCGGCGCGCTTCTCTGCCTGGAATTCGGAAAAAAAGGCGAGATCTATCATTTGGCGGGTGAGGAGGCCCTGTCTGTAAGGGACATGACAGAGGCTATAGCCCGGGCCGCGGGACGGAAGCCTCCGCGTCTCCGGCTGCCGCTCCTGCCCGTAAAAATCGGCGCCTGGCTGATGGGCGCGGCCTTTCGTCTCATCAAGCGAGAAGCGCCGGTCAGTCCCTCCCGTCTAGCGTTCTTCATCCATCCCAAGCCCCTCAGCAGCCGCAAGGCGACGCTGGACCTGGGCTACAGGCCCCGGGTGAAATTCGAGGACGGGATGCGGCAAACCGTCCGCTGGTACCGGGACGAGGGCTGGCTGTAAGGCCTTCGGCCGGACAGGGACGGCGCGGGAGGAGAGGCGGACTCAGGCCCGGACGTAGCTCGCGGCCTTGGGCAGGAAAGCCGCTCTTTCCCGGACGACAGCTTCGATGTCTTGCCCCTTGGCGGCGAAATGCTCCCGGATGCAATTGCGGACGATGCTTTCCTGCTTCCTGACGATATAGTCGAGCGTCTTCTCCCACAACTCGAAGAGCGAGTCGGGCTGGAAGAGTCCTTTCATCAGGTGGGGCGACGGGACCATGGCCGCTTCCACCCCGCCCCAGGCCATGCGGAGGATGTCCTCTCCGCCGATCAGGTCCAG
>CAZFTV010000024.1:0-14950 GCA_964521765.1 uncultured Eubacteriales bacterium | reverse complement strand
CATGCCCTGAACTGCAATTTGAAGGCCCGCGCCTTCTGGTGGCTGATGACCCACATCGCCGGCTGGGGCGGGGACGGGGACGACACAAATCCGCCCCCTCAAACCCACACGGGCGGCCGGGTCAGGCGGTAAGCGTTCTCCCCTTTCCAGCTATCGGATCAAAAAAAGGCCGTTTCGGCCGGGCCGCTTTGCGGCCGCGTTATCGCCTGGGCGGTCTTCCCATCCAACCATCGTGAGGGAGTCTAACTGAGAGCTCAGGAGGCGTCAAGGACGGCTTGAGAGCGGGGATCGGCCGCCATCAGGAGCTCCTGGAAGACGGCCTGAGGCGGCGGAGGCCTCTCCGCCACAAAGGTCAGCTTCAGGTAGTCGATGATCCTGTCCCGGCCAAGAAATTCAAGCGGGAAATTTCATGATAAAAACAACGAAAATTAAATACAGCAAATACAGCCCCAGGAGGACCGCCCCTTTGGCCCGGGTGAGCGAGTATCGATAGCGCAGCATGGCCAGCATGGCGCCGACGATCACAAACATCGCCGGAAACATGAACAGAATCTCTTTCCTCCCAAGGACGAGCGGATTGGCGACGGCGGAGGCGCCCGCGACCCAGCAGATGTTCATGATGTCGGCGCCGATGATGTTGCCGACGGCGATGGCGCCCTGCTTTTTGCGCGCGGCGATGACGCAGGTCGCGACCTCGGGGATGGACGTTCCGAAGGCCACGATGGTCAGGGCGATAATCGCTTCCGGCACGCGGAGGGTATGAGCGATCTTTACCGCCGCGACGACGATGAATTTGCTCGCGGCGATGATCCCGAAGAGGCTGACGGCAAAGAGCAGGGCGATAAGGGATAGGGAGGAATTCCTGACAAGCGTCGGCTCCTCCTCCTCCCCGCTTTTCAGCCTGCCTTTCTTGTGCTGAGAGAGCAAAAAAGCCATATAGATGACGAACAGGACGACAAGGATCACTCCCTCATGCCGGTCGAGCGTGGAGTCGAAGACCACGAAAAGGAAGGCGAGAAATTCGATGAACAGCAGGAAGAGGCCCGCCGTTTTCAGCACGCGCGGAATGACCAGAATGGGAACGGCGGACACAAGCCCCGCCAGGGCGAGCGCCAGGCCGTCGTCGCAGATCACGGAACCGATGGCGTTGCCCAGCGCCATCTCCGGCTTGCCGGCCGTGGCCGACATGAGAGAGACGGAAAGCTCGGGCGCCGTGGTGGCCAGCGAAACGAGAACGATGCCGATGACGAGCTTCGGAATTTTGAACTTTTCCGCTATCCGCACGGAAGAATCGACAAAGACGCCGGCGGATTTCGAGAGGACCACGAGGGCGGCGACGAGCGCCGTCCAGGCCAGGAGGGTGTTTCCCTGTATGGACTTTACGAGGGCGCCGTACCAGGAAAAGACGTCCATTTCGGGCGACAGCATAAATCAGGGCCTGGAATTCTTCAAGGTCGGGCGGAAGACATCTCCCTAAGACGGCCCCTGTGTTGCGAAGATGACGGCGGTTTGCGGAGCGCGGATTCGTTCTATCCCTGCTCGGGCCACAAGAGCCCGGCGGCTTCGCGGGCGGTGCGCTCCGAGGCGAAGACGTCCATGAGCTCCCGCCACTCTTTCTGCAGGCGGATGAGGCCGCGGAAAGGATTGATCTCCGGGACGGCCATGGTCCGGGCCAGGTGTATCGTCCTCATGCATTCCGCCGCGGCCGTCGCCCGTGGCCAGGCAATCAACGGCCAGCATCTGGCTCGAGCGGAAGATACTTTCATCCAAGTCAGGCCCCAGGAATTCCCCGGGATACGGAGAAAGCTCCTCCACGCTCACGGGCCGCATGCCGGGGAGCTCTTCCTGGGATTCCAGCTTGCGCTTCTCGAACACGAACCGGAACACATCCTCCCGAACGCGCTCCCAGGCGGGAGACGTCTTAGGCGGAGCGTCATGCTTGATGGACAGCTCGTTGTCCAGGAAAGTTTCGTACCCGAACATGCGGGCGTTGATCAGGAAATCGATGTCCTCGCCGCGGGGGATGGCCGGGTCAAACGGCACGCGGCAAAATAGGTTCCGGTGAAGAACGAGGTTTCCCCCGAAGGCGAACGGCGTGGCCTTGAGCCGCGGCTTGCGGCCGATGACGTCCGCAAACGCCCTGTTCATGCATCCGATTTTGTTCCAGTAGGTCATCCAGGGTTCGACGTCCCTGTTCAGAAGATAGCTTCCGTCGGGGTTGAGGTAATAGCCCGCCACGAACAGCGCGCGGCGGCCATCGACCTTCCGGCCGATGAATTCCAGGGCCTTGTCCATGAACAGGGAGTCCTCGAAAATCTCGTCGTCGTCGATGAGAACCGCGACCTCGGAGCCGAGGAGGTGCGGCAGGAAAACGCACAGGTTCCGCACGTGGGAATACCCCTCGAGCCGCAGGAGGGAAGCGAGACCGCCGCGGCCCCGGCTCTCCAGGTATCCGTGCATCCTGGCAAGGTGCGAGGCGGAGAACAGCCGGGTCTCTACGATTCGTGCCGTTCCCTCGAGGATGCCGGCGATTTTTTGCTCGACCGCTTCCCGGATGTCCGGGGCTGCGGAGACCCCGAGGACGACAAGGTTGAAATCCTTGTTCTGCAGGACCGCAAGGCTCTCGAGCAGACGGCCCAGAGTCCCCTGCTCATCCAGCGGCGTGGGGTGGTCGTAGATGCAGTCCGTGCCCAGCCTGCACTCCCCCTTCTTTCGTCCCCAGTAACTGGGCACGACCATGGTGACCTTCATCGTCCGTCCCTCCGCGCGGAATTCAAGGGAGGTCTGCTCATCATGCCTTCCAAAATCCCCTCCAGGACCGCCACGCCCTTGTCCCAGGCATAATTGTCTTCCATGAGTTTTCGGCCGTTCATTTGAATTTTTCCATACAACTTCCCATCTCCCAGCAAACGCAGGACCCCCTCGGCGAAATCATCGGGAGTGTCGGCCAGAAGGATGTTCTCCCCGTGGCGGGCGGGAATCCCCTCGGCCCCCAGCGAGGTAGAGACGACGGGTCTGCCCACGGCCATGGCCTCAAGGATCTTGCCCCGAAAGCCTCCCCCCAGACGAACGGGACAGAGGAATATCTTGTTGCGGCGCAGGTAGGGGACGACGTCTTCCACGGTCCCCGTGACGATGACCGAGCTATCTTCGCCGAGGCGGGTGATCTCCGGCGGGGGTGCCTGACCCACAACATTAAATTTAATGTTGGGGCGGGCGGCCTTTATCCGCGGCCAAATCTGCTCGTGGAAAAAGAGGACGGCGTCGACGTTCGGGTAGTGGCTGTAGTTCCCGACGAAGGCGAGGCCGCCGTCCTCCCCGGCGCCCGGAGAAAAAGAGAAGGCATCCACGTCGACCCCGTGAGGCACAACGGAGATGTCCAGGCGCGGCTCAACGGCCAGGAGCTCGTCCCGGCCCTGGGGAGTCAGGGTGAGGACTTTGTCGGCCCTTCTGTACATCTCGAACTCGTAGGCTTTGAGCCCCTTGAGATAGAAGGCCTCTCTCAGCTTCGACGGCCCGGGCCGGAAATGACGGAAGCTCTTCAGGCGGGCGAGGGTGTAGCATTCGTGGACGGAGACGACCCGCCTGACGGGCGGAAGGCCGGGGTTTCCATGGAGGAACTGCCCCATGACCGAGTACTCGGCGATTACGAAATCATAGCCGTCCGCGGCGACCATCTCGGCGATCGTCCGGCTCATCTCCTTCGTGCCGTGGACCCGGAGAAAATAATACGGGACGGGCGAGAAGAAAAACTCCCAGGACGCCTTCGGCAGGGAGCGCTTCGGGGGGAAAGGCACGAGCCGGATGTCATGGCAGAACGGCTCGAGGGAGGCGGCGCGGCTCCCGTCCTCCGGGCGGCAGAAAGCCGCCAGGGAGACGAGATTGTTCCTGGAGAGGTGCTTGAGGCGGTTGTAGATGATGACCGGGCCGCCGATGACCCGGGCATGGGGAAGCTCCTTGCAGGCCACGAGGATCTTCATGCGGAATCCCTGCCGTTCTTGAGGAGCCCGCGGCGGCGCGCGGACGCAAGCGGCCAGAGCCAGAGCCCGCCCGTCTCCCCGTCTGGGACGCGCTCCAGGGGCGGGCCGGAAAGGACGCGAACGATGACTTCGGCGACGAACACGAGGCATCCGGGAAGGAGGTGCCCGCCGAAAGCCCTTCCTCCGCGGTCGGAAAGGACGAGGTGGGCATGGACGAACGGACGGCCCTCCTTGAGGGAGATGTTGCCCTGAAGCGAGCAGATTTCGAGCTCACCGGAGAGGGACCGGACCCGGTAGCTGTTCTTCCCGGGAAGGATGACGCCCAGCGACGCCCGGCTCAAGGCGCCGATTCCGGAAATCTCGGCGAAAGAAATCTTATCCTCCAGGGCCAGGCGTGCCAGTTCCTCGAGAAGGTCGGTCCCCCGGCGAAACCTGCGGACGAGGACTCGGGAGACGGTGATTCGCTTCATGACTTCCTCTCTTTCCCGCCGCGGCTTTCCTGAAAGACATAGGAACGGAAAAGCCTCAGCAGCCTGCCGACCGGGAGAAGCAGCATTCGCGTCCAGGTCGGGTTCCTGCCGGCCAGGTCTTCCTCGTTGGGCGTCAGCAGCCTTCCGGCGAAGTAGCGAAACCGGGAGCCCAGGCCGGGAAACATCGTCGCTTCCCGGAAGAAAAATCGCCGGGCCCGGACGGAGGGAGCCTCGTCATCAAAGAAACGAAGGCCGACGTCGCCGGCCATGGAGACCGCAGCCGCGTCGCTCCGCGCGGCTTCAAGCAGGCCGGGCGGCACGGGCGCGGAGAGAAGGTTCCGCGCCAAGTTGAGGCCCAGGTAGAGAATACGCTCGGCGCGGTTTCTTCTCGCCAGCTCGAGGGCAAGGTCCGCGTCGATGTTCGAGCGGCGCAGGCTTTCGGCCACGTCGGTCACCATCTGGAGCAGGCTCCAGGCATGATACAGGCCGTGAAGGCAGAGGAGAAGGAGCGTGTCTTCAGGGGAAAACGTCCTGAGGGAGGCGCCTTCGACCTCGACGCGCACGGCCCGCCGCCAGAGCTCCCCCGGGTCCGCAAAGACGGGATGGTACCACTGGGCGAGGCGCCATTGGATTTCCAGGGCGACCCGTCCCCGGCGGTCCCAGAGGACGACGTCGCGGAGCATTTTGAGTGCGAGGGATGACGGGGCCGAGGCCGAAAGCCCCTCCCTCCTGAAGCCCAGGCCGGCGAGCAAATCGAGGGCCTGAGAGACCCGGCTACGTTCTAGGAAAACATCGAGGTCGTTGAACATCCGCAAACCCAAGTTCCTATAGGCGGAAAGGGCCAGGACCGGTCCCTTGTAGGCCGCGGCGCGGATTCCGGCCTCTTCGAAGCCGGCCATGACTTCAACCAGGGCTTTGGCCGCTCTCACGTTATCGGCCAGGTTGCCGAGATGCAGGTTTTGCATACGGCTCAGGAAATCCCGCGGAACATCGGAAGCGGCCCAACGGGAGAGGTTGCGATAAACGAGGGGAGCGACCCGATGGCGGACAGCCGACCGGATCAAGAAATCCCAGTCGAGGCCCTGCCGCGCGGCGTCCTTGAGCGCCGCGCCCTCCTCGGGCGTGAGCGACGCGGACGCGCAGCGGATCAGACAGGTTGTTTCGCGACGCATCTTCTTCCCGTGATGTCTTATCATAGCACGGAGATTCCGCCGGACACGAGCGGCCGTCTCAAATCGAATTTCAACCGACCGTACGGGTTTTAGCCGAAGAGACAGGGGGGCGGAATTCGTCCGGAGTCTTGACAGGAAAAGCATTTGATTTTATCATTCAAAACAAGGCAATCCGACCAGCAAAGGGTGAGGAGGTCTTTCTATGAGCAAAAGGGAAATAACCAAGAAAATCTCCAAGGATGCCGGGATCACTCTTCTCCAGGCACAAAAAGCTTATATGGCCATGCTCGAGGGAATCAAAGAGGCTTTGCGGCAGGGCGATCATGTGACGTTCTCGGGGTTCGGCAGCTTCGAGGTCAAGACCCGGGCCGAGCGCAAGGGGAGAAACCCGAAGACGGGAGAAATCATCCCCATCCCCCCTAAAAAAAGGGTCAAATTCACCCCCAGCCGCGAGCTGAAAAAAATCCTGCAGTAAACCTTCCATTTTATTGTAATGCGGCGATGCGTCGCCGCTTTCCCAGGCGGCTTCATGAGGCCGTGCTCCGAAAATCGCCGACAATCGAAAAATGAACGGGGTATGGACCCGGCCCTGCGACCAAGGGGGCATACCCTCTTGGATCCCCCGCCGACCGGCTCCCCGCGTCAAGCCGTGGAGCCTGTTCGCAGGTCGTCAATGGACAAAGCCGGAGGAATCGCCTAGAATGATTCCTGCGATGAATCGCAAAAAAATCGTCGTCGGGCTGCTGTTCGGCGGACGCTCGGCCGAGCACAAAGTCTCTTGTGACTCGGCCGCAGCCGTTTATCAAAACCTGGACCGCTTGAAGTATAAGCCCATCTGTATCTATATAAACAAAAAGGGCGATTTCCGCACCGTGGATTCCCCCCTTCTGCGCTCCGCCGAGCTCAACTCGGGGCGGTATCAAAGCTTTCTGCCCTGGCGGGAGGGGTTTTCAAGGACGGGACTGAAAGCGGACATCTACTTCCCCGTGCTGCACGGCCCTTACGGCGAGGACGGAACGATTCAGGGGTTGCTGGAGCTTGCCGACGTCCCCTATGTGGGAGCGGGCGTCGCCGCCTCCGCCCTGGGCATGGACAAGGCGCTGATGAAGGCCCTCTTCAAATCGGCGGGCCTGCCCCAGGTCAAGTATGAGGTCCTCCGGGAACAGGAGTGGCGGACGGGGCGGAAAGCCGTTCTGGCCCGGATCCGCTCCTCGCTCCGGCTGCCCCTCTTCGTCAAGCCGGCCAACCTCGGTTCCAGCGTGGGCATCACCAAGGTGAAAACCTGGCGCCGCATGGAAGCCGCCGTTCAAACGGCGCTCCGATACGACCGCAAGGTCCTGGTCGAACAAGGGATCTCGGGCCGGGAGTTGGAATGCAGCGTCCTGGGCAACGACGATCCTTCCGCTTCCCTGCCCGGCGAGATCGTCCCCTTCCGGGAATTTTATGATTACGAAGACAAGTATCTCCTGGGCAAGACACAGCTCATCGCACCGGCCGTCCTCCCCACGGACACCGTCCGTGAGGTGCGCCACCTGTCCCTGGCGGCCTTCAAGGCCGTGGACGGTGCGGGAATGGCCCGGGTGGATTTTTTCCTCGAGCGGGCATCAAACCGGCTGTATGTCAGCGAGATCAACACCATCCCCGGGTTCACCGAGATCAGCATGTATCCCCGGCTGTGGGAACAGAGCGGCCTCCCCTTCCCCAGGCTTCTGGACCGCCTGATCCTCCTGGGCTTCGAACGGCACGACTCCAAGAAACGCTGCCTGGAGAGAAAATCCCGGTGAGGATCCTGGGCGTGGATTTCGGAGATCGGAACGTGGGGCTGGCGCTCAGCGATCCCCTGGGCATAACCGCCCAACCCCTGATGACCTACCGACTGAGCGGGGGTGAGGAGAATGCCCGCTTTTTTCTTGAGCTCGTCCGCAAGCATGATGTCGCTGAAATCGTCGTCGGTCTGCCCGTGCGCCTCGACGGAACCCCCGGCCGCCGGACGGAAAAAACGAGGGAGTTCGCCCGATGGCTGGAAGAAACGCTGGGCCTGCCCGTCTCGTTCTACGACGAAAGGCTCACCACCCGGCAAGCCCTGCAATTCATGAAAGGGCAACGAATAAAAAACCGCGAGCGGCGGAGCGTGGAAAACCAGATCTCCGCATCGCTGATCCTGGACAGCTATCTGGAGAGCCGGCGGAAACGCGGCCATGGCTGTTAGGGCGCTTAAATCCGTCCTCCTGGCGGCCAACGTTCTCTTTTTCTGGCTGGCGGCCTGGTTCGCCTTCGAGTACCGGGCGCCGCTGGTCACGTTTCAAGAGCCGGTGCTCTTCGAGGTGGAGAGGGGCAAGGGCATGAGCGCCGTCGCCCGCCGCCTGGAGCAGGCCGGCCTCATCCGTCGCCGGGAGACTTTCCTGGCGGCCTACATGCTGTTCCATCATCCTCGCGGCCCTAAAGCCGGAGAGTATCGTTTCGCGTCTCCTGTCCGGATGCACGCCCTGCTCACGGCGCTGACTGAAGGGCGCGTCCACCTCTACCCCGTCACCGTGCCCGAGGGCCTGACGGGCCTCGAAATCGCCTCTCTCCTCCAGGAAAAGGGTGTTGTGTCCGAGGAGGATTTCCTGGGCGCTTTTTCCCGTCCCGACCTCGTTTCCGGCCGGGACCCCCTCGCCCTCGACCTGGAAGGATACCTCTTCCCTGAAACTTATCATTTCACCAAAAACTCCGAGGCAGAGGAGGTCGCCGCCCGAATGGTCGGTCAGTTCGAGGCGAGATTCGGCGCCAGCGGGCGCCGCAAGGCTGAGGAGATGGGCTGGACCGTACGGGAGGTCGTCATCCTGGCCTCTCTCATCGAAAAAGAAACCTCCCGGCCCGAGGAGCGGGAGCTTGTCTCCGCCGTTTTTCACAACCGACTGAAGATAGGGATGAAGCTGGACTGTGACCCGACCATTATCTACGCGCTGAAAAAGGAGGGCGCCTTTGACGGGGACCTGAAATACCGTGACATGAGGCTTGACAGCCCCTATAACACCTACCTCCGCCGGGGCCTCCCGCCCGGGCCGATCTGCAACCCCGGCCTGGCATCGCTCGAGGCGGCCCTCAACCCGGCCTCCGAACCGTTCCTCTACTTCGTCGCCAGGAAAGACGGCCGTCATTATTTCAGCCGAAGCTACCGAGAACACAGCGACGCCGTGCGGCGTTATCAAAAATAAAACGAGTTCATTGTTGCAGGTCATTGAGCTTTCTGCTATATTATCGCTTCAAAAAGTAAAGTTCTTTTACATTGAGATAAAGAAGATACCTGATAGGGTAGGCACGAAAATTGCTGTATAAAGAAAGTCTGATATCACGATAGAACAAAATGGAGGAATCATGAGCAGGAAGAAAATCGCTGTCGTTGCTCTCCTGGCGGTTATTCTGACCACAGGCTTGACCGTTTCGCTGTCGGCGCAGAAACAGGCCAAGACTGAGCCCAAGGTCTTCATTCCCAAAGAAGTGAAAGCCGTCATGGAAGCCGGATTGCTGACCCAGCAGCCCCGTCTCGATATCCCCTTCGCTTTCAGCGGCCATTTGTATCTCCCGGCCGCCGGCTCTTTTCAAAACATTTTCTGCCTGGAAATCGCAAACAGGGAGTTGGGGTTTGTTCCCCTCACTCCGGCGCCCCCCGCCAAAGCGGAGGAAAAAGCCGCCGAGGACAAACCGCAGGCCGAGCCTGTCATCGAGATGCTGGCCAACTTCGAATTGTTCATTCAGTTCCGCGAAATCTCAGGCGGCCTGCCCGGCCAGGTGTACAGGGAAATCTTCGTTCCCTGCGAGGAGAAACTCACCGCCGCCGAGTTCAACCCCGATAAGGTGGAAAAGTATTATGTCGCCTATCCTCTTCCTGCGGGCAAATACCTCGCGGCTTTCGCCTTGACGTCAATCGACCTCAAAAAGATCGGCACCCAGTATTTCGAATTCAGCACTCCCGACCCGGCCTCCTTCTCAAGCCGGCTCGACACCACGCCCGTGTTTTCCGCCAAGGCCATCGACCGGATGGACGCTCCCGACCGCCGCATCATTCTGCACAAAAATTATTTCACCTTCGCCACCCTGAAGATCACGCCCATCCTCGACAACGTCATCGGCTTCAAAGAAAATTTCGACATATTTTATTTCAACTTGGGCGCCCAGCCGAACGCCGAGGAGAAATACTCCCTGGAGACGAACTTCGAGGTGAAAAAGGGAGAGGAGACGGTCATCCGCTTTGCCCCGGTCGTCTTTCCCTTCCCCATCATCAGCCAGCCCCTGCCCCTGAAAAGAATGGTTGTCACGAAGACCGAAGCGGGTGAGACTCAGGAAGAAAAAGACCTCGAGCCGGGAAGCTATATCCTGGTCATCAAGATCCAGGATAGAAATTCCGGCTATTCGACGACTAAAAACGTGCCCTTCGAGGTGAAGTGACTCCCTGCCGCGGGGAATCCGGCTGAATCTTCAAGACCGGAGACGGACCGTCGGGAAGGACGAAACCGTCTCCGGTTTTTTTTCTTGAAAACCAACAGGAGTTTCTTTAAACTAGCCTGTCCCGTCATGAAGTTCATCGCCGACCTGCATATCCATTCCAAGTTCTCGCGGGCCACTTCCCGCGACATGACCTATGACGCCCTGGCCTTATGGGCCAAGGTCAAAGGGATCAACCTGGTGGCCACCGGAGATTTCACACATCCCGAGTGGCTTTTCCTGACCAGGGAAAAACTGGAGAGCATCGGCAACGGCTTCTTCCGACTCAAATTCCGCCCCCAGACCGACGACCCCCGGCTGGCGGACGTAAGCTTCTCGTCCCGTGATGTGTCCTTTATTCTCTCCGCGGAAATCAGCTTCATCTACTCCAAAAAAGGCCGCGTGAGAAAAATCCACCTGATCGTCCTGGCTCCCGACCTGGAGTCGGTGGAAAAGCTCAACAGCCGTCTGGAGGGCGTGGGCAACCTGCGCTCAGACGGGCGGCCCATTCTGGGTCTGGACGCCAAGACATTCGTCAAGATGGTGGCCGACCTCTGCCCCCGGTGCGTGGTTATCCCCTCCCATATCTGGACCCCCTGGTTTTCGCTGTTCGGCGCCCATTCCGGGTTCGACGCCATCGAAGAATGTTTCGAGGAAATGACGCCCTTCATCTTCGCCCTGGAAACGGGGCTCAGCTCCGACCCGCCCATGAACTGGCGCCTCTCGGCGCTGGACAGGTTCACCCTGGTTTCCAACTCCGATGCCCATTCGCCCTCCCGGCTGGGCCGGGAGGCCAATGTCTTCCAGACCGAGTTCAGTTACGCGGGCCTTATCGACGCCCTCCGCAAGCGGGACCCGGAGAAGTTCCTGTACACGGTGGAATTCTTTCCCGAGGAGGGCAAGTACCACTTCGACGGCCACCGGAAGTGCGGAGTCGTCCTGCCGCCCGAGGAATCCCGGAGGCGGAACGACCTGTGCCCCAAGTGCGGCAAGAAGCTGACTATAGGGGTCATGCACCGCATCTCGGAGCTGGCCGACCGTGAACCGGGCGTTTCGTCCGCGCACCGCATCCCGTTCAAGAACCTGATTTCCCTCAACGAGATCGCCGGAGAAGCCTTGGGCAAATCGGGAGACTGCCAGGCGGCCTGGGATGTGTTTTTCCGCTTCAGCCGGGAATTCGGGGGCGAGCAGGCCGTCCTCACCGAAGCGCCTCTCAACGACCTGCGGCGTCTGCCTCCGGAATCGGTCAGCCGCGGCATCGAGCTCATGCGCCAAGGACTGGTCAAGATCACCCCCGGCCACGACGGCGAGTACGGCCGCATCCGTCTTTTCGAGGCCGAGCCGGCCGGCGATCATTCCGGAGGCCAGCTTACGCTCTTCTAGCCTCCCCTCTCAGGCCGCCTTGACATCTCTAGCCCCGGCTCTTATATTGAAAGAGCGAGAAGGACAATGGATATTGAGATGAGGGTCAGGGGGCTTGTCGTGGACCCCATGTCCAAAATGCCCATCGTCCTCCTGGAGGACACAGCCTCGGACAGGGTGCTGCCCATCTGGATCGGCGTTTTCGAAGCCAACGCCATCGCCCTGGTCATGGAGAACATCGACACCCCCCGTCCCATGACGCACGACCTGTTCAAGAACATGCTGGAAAAGGCGGGGATCATCATCGACAAGGTCGTGGTCAACGACGTCCAGAACAATACGTTCTACGCCCTCATCCACTGCCAGCACGAGGGCCGCAAGATCGTCATCGATTCCCGTCCATCCGACGCCATCGCCCTGGCCTTGAGGATGAAATCTCCTATCTTCGTCCGGGACGAAGTGGTCAAGCTGAGCCATAGCCTCAAGCTGGACGAAAATCTGGAGACTTCGGAAAAAATCATGAAGTGGCTGGAGAGCCTGCGTCCCGAGGACCTGGGCAAGTACAAGATGTGAGATGCTCCTCCGCTTAAGTGCGGAGCTTCAGCAGGCCGTAGATCCCCCCCGCGCCGAAGAGGATATCGGGCGCCCAGGCCGCCAGAAACGGGTTGAGCGTTCCGGCATAGCCCAGACCGCGGAAAAAGCCGATGGCTCCCCAGTAGAGCATGGCGATGACCACTCCGACGGCGATACCCACCAGCGTGCCCCGCTTGCCCATGGCGAAAGCAAAGGGGATGCCGATGAGCGTCATGATCACGGCCACCAGGGGCAGGGCAAGTTTCGTCTGCCAATCCACTTCCAGACGGGCGGTGTCGAACCCCAGGTCTTTGACCTCGCGGATATAGCTGCGAAGCTCCGCCAGGGTCATCTGCGAGGGCTCTTTCCATTCCTTGAGAAAGAAGTCCCGGGTCTCTTCCAGGGGGATGTTCAGCCTCTCGAACCGCTCGAAGGGGACCGGCGCTTCCGCCTCGAACCGCCTGAGCCAGCCATCGGACAGGGTCAGGGAGCGCTCGTTCAAGACTGCATGCTCGGCGAACAGTCTCCCGGTCAATCTCCATTCTTCGGTATCGACATCCAGGATGGTCAGCTGCCGGAAGGCGTTTCGCTGGCTGTCGAAGTAAGAATAATGGAAGAACCGGTCTTTGGAGCGGTTCGCCAGCCAGGTCCGCTCCAGGGGGTTGTAGCTGCGCGAGGGCAGGTCGTTGATCGTGTCCCAGACGCGGTTGGCCTTCTTGTTGGATACGGGCAGCACGCGCTCCTGGATGGTGAAAGACACCAGGCTCACCGCGGCCGCGAGCAGCATAATCGGTACGACGATTCGGTACAGGCTGATGCCGCCGGCTTTCATGGCCGTGACCTCGTTGAATTTCGTCAGGATGCCCAGACTGAGGAGCATGGCCGCCAGGGCCGCAACAGGCAGGATGTAATTGACGTAATCCGGGAGGGTGTACCAGATGAATTGCAGAAGCAGGCTGACGGGCTTTTTGTGTTCGTAAACGGTATTGATCCGCTCGAAAAACGTGACCACCACGGTGAGGGCCAGCAGTCCGGCGAAGATCAAGCCGAAGAGGCCCGCGTACTTGCGCATGATGTACCTGTCAAGAATGCGCGGGAAGCCCGCCCAGAACCTCGTCCGGCGGCCGGCGGGCCGGGCGGGGGGCCCGGCTGTACGAATTCTCCGCGGAATAAAACGGGGCATCCGGATGAAGCGCCGCCGCTCACGGTCGGAGCGAAGGAACAAGGCCAGGCCGAAAATCAAGAACAGGATATTGGGGCCCCACATTCCCAGGAAGGGCGTAATTTTTCCGTCACGGGCGAGCTGCTCTCCGGCCGTGATGAGGATGTAATAAACCAAGATGATGCCGATGCTGATCGTGAACCCGGAGGTCCGGCCGCCCTTGCGGGTGGTGACGCCCAGGGGCAAGCCGAGGAAGACGAAGATCAGACAGGCGAAGGGCAGGGCGAACCGCTTATGAATCTCGATCCAATGGAAACGGTGCTCCCGGGCCCTGCGCGCCAGCTCCAGGCGGCCGGTTTGATCCAACCCCTCTCCTTCCCCGCGGCGCTTAAGTTCTCGGATCGCGTGCCGCACGGAGGTCTCGCCCCGAAAAAGCTCCAGGATGTCTTTTTCCCGGACTGTCGGGGCATAGGAGAGAGAGGCAAGGAGGTCTTCGACCGGCATGTCCTCCCGTAAGCTCTGGAAGAAAGTGATTTTGTATTTTTCCGGGGCGTCGAGCGGATAGGAATGATCGGTTCCCCCCGTGAGGCTCAAGGTCACCCGTCTCAGGTCGGGGCTCACATCCAAGCGCCCCCGCCGGGCCAGGATCAGCCGGGGCTCATGGGGATCCGTCTTGAGAGACATCAGGACGTTTTCCCACATCTCGTCCCGGCCGGACAGATCCTGGACAAAAATGACGGCTTGCGCCAAGGACTCGTTGAACACCCGGGGGGGGATTCGGAACTGAACCCGGGGGAGGACCTGGCTGACATACAGGGCGTTGGACCTGGGCGTCAGATAGAGAGTCAGGAAAGAAGCCAGCAGCCATCCTCCTACGGCGAAAAGGAAGAGGGGCCGGAGGAGCCGGGCGCGGCCGATGCCGAGGGTCTTGAAGGCCGTCACTTCCGAGTCCGAAGAGAGGCGGCTCAGACTGGCCAGGATGCCCATGAGCACGGCCATGGGCACGGCGAAGGCCAGAATGGCGGGCATGAGGAACGCCAGAAGCTTGAGGGTCGCCGCCACCGAGACTCCGCGGGTGACAATCTGCTCGGTGAGGATCAGGATCTGGTTCATCAGCAGGACGAAGCTGAAGAGGAGGAGACCCAGCAAAAAGGGCGGCACGACTTCGCGCAGGATGTAGCGGTCGAACGTTCGGAGCATGGTCACGAGCCCCCCTAGCATAAAGCCGCGGTCGGAAAAAGAAAAGGCCCCGGGCGATGCCCGGGGCCTTGAGCGTTCAGCGGACGGAACGCCGTTTTCAGTACATGTCGCCGCCGGGAGGAGCGGGATACTTGGAGTGTTTCTCCTCCTCGGGCAGATCGCTGATCAAGCCTTCCGTGGTCAGCATCAGTCCCGCGATGCTGGAAGCGTTCTGCAGGGCAATGCGGACGACCTTGGTCGGGTCGAGGATTCCGCCCTTGACCATATCCTCGTACTTCTCCGTCAGGGCGTTGAAACCCATGTCGCCCTTCATCTCCCGGACCTTTTCCACGATGATCGAGCCCTCGTGGCCGGCGTTGTAGGCGATCTGGCGCATCGGCTCCTCAACAGCGCGGCGGATGATGTCGATGCCGATCTTGATATCGCCCTCGGCCTTAACGCTGTCCAAAGCCTTCATGGCCCGGATCAGGGCCACTCCGCCTCCGGGGACGATTCCTTCCTCGACCGCGGCTTTGGTGGCGTGCATGGCGTCTTCGACGCGGGCCTTCTTTTCCTTAAGCTCGG
>CAZFTV010000023.1:13951-14983 GCA_964521765.1 uncultured Eubacteriales bacterium | reverse complement strand
CCCCGAATCTGGCGGGGGCGCTCGCGTACCTGCTCGGGCCCATCACCGGCATCGTGTTCCTGGTGGTCGAGAAGGACAGTCGGTTCGTCCGGTTCCACGCGATGCAGTCCACCATCACCTTCGGCGGCCTGTTCGTCATTCAGGTGGTGCTGAACCTGGTGCCGTTCATCGGCTGGGCGGTGAGCGGGCTGATCATCTTTCCGCTGAGCGTCCTGCTGTGGGCGTTCCTGATGTTCAAGGCCTTCTCGGGCGAGATGTTCAAGCTGCCGACCATCGGCGACATGGCCGAGCGCCAGCTGTGATCTCTAGTAGCACAGGGCTTCGACCTGTGCCCGGGCAGCCCAGGTCAACGACCTGGCCACCGGGGGCCGCCCAGCCCGCTACGGTAGGCCGGTACGGTAAGATGGACATCGGGCCGGCCGCTCGGCCGGCCCTCGTTGCGGACCTGAGGATGCGCCGCGCCGACCCGGCGCCCGGGACGCCACCCTCCTCGTCACGTTCATCCTCGTCGGACCACGGGAAGACGACCGCCATGCCAGTGACCGAAACCGCCGTCCTCGACGCGCTCAAGTCCGTTCAGGACCCCGATGTGCGTCGGGACATCGTCAGCCTCGGATTCGTGAAGCACCTCCAGATCGACGGCGCCGGCCGGGTCCGGTTCGTCATCGAGCTGACCACGCCTGCCTGCCCGGTCAAGGACCAGATGAAGGAGCAGGCGCGGGCGGCCGTGTCGGCCCTCGCCGGCGTCACGGCCGTGGACATCGAAATGACTGCGCAGGTCCGGTCCGCCGGGATGGGCGAGATGGGCCGAATGCCCGTCGAGGGCGTGAAGAACGCCTCCCAGGCGGCCAGCGACGCGAGGCGCGCGATCGAGAGCGTCTCCGGGGACCTGCGCGGCTCGGCCTCGGCCCTGCGCGGGCTGCTCGATGAGAACCGCGGGCTGGTCAAGTCGAACCTGGAGAAATTCGAGGAGCTGCTCCGCGAGGTCGAAGCCTCGGTGAAGCGCCTGGGCGAGACGCTGGACAAGCTCAA
>CAZFTV010000023.1:10425-13916 GCA_964521765.1 uncultured Eubacteriales bacterium | reverse complement strand
CGATTGCTCCAGGACCAGGGCTGGCGCGACCGGACGGAGCAGGTCATCGACGGCGCGGCCGGGGCGGCCGGCGCCCTGGGCTCGCTCGAGGGCTCGCTCGACGTGCGCTCGGAATATTTCGGAGACAGCCGGCTGGTGAAAAGCGGCTTGGGTTTCGGCCTGGGCCTCGGGAAGCGGAACGTTCTCGAATCCCGCCTGACCCATGACCCCTGGCGCGAGCGTTTCACCTACTCCCTGCAGGTGGGCCGGCGGTTCGGGCCGTTCGCTCCGCGCGCGGGCGTCATCGAGTCCGACTTCGGCGTGGGCCTGGATTACGAGGCCCTCGGCCGGCGGCTCCGCCTGAGCGTGGACGGCTTCGCCTTCAACCGCGACGAGGGCCCGCGCTTCAGGCTCTCGACGCGGCTTTTCCCCGTGGAGTCGCTCTATCTCGTCCTGGGCGTCGACGATTTCTCGCTGGCGGCCAACAGGGAATTCTATTTCGGGCTGGGCCTCGAGACGCGGTGAAAACCAAGACGGTATTCATCTGCCAAAGCTGCGGCCACCAGTCTCCCAAGTGGCTGGGCCGCTGTTCGAGCTGCGGCGAGTGGGGCTCGCTCGTCGAGGAGGTCGAGGAGGCGCGGCCGGCCTCGGCCGCGGAGGCGGCTTTCGCCGACACCGAGCCCACGCTCTTCCGCGACATCAAGGCCGCGGAGCGGCAGCGGCTCCCCCTCCGCATCGAGGAGTTCGACAAGGTCCTCGGCGGGGGGGTGGTCCTCGGCTCGCTCGTGCTCATCGGCGGCGAGCCGGGCATCGGCAAATCCACGCTCCTCCTCCAGGCCGCGCGCGACTTCGCCGAGCAGGGCGAGACCGTGCTCTACGTCTCGGGCGAGGAATCCCTGGAGCAGGTCAAGCTCCGGGGCGACCGCCTGGGCGTGGGAGAGGGCCGGCTCTATCTCCTGGCCGAGACCAACCTGGAGAGAGTCCTCGGCCAGGCGGAGCGGGTCAAGCCCCGCGTGCTCATCCTCGACTCGGTCCAGACGGTTTATTCTTCCAAGCTCACCTCCAGCCCGGGGACGATCTCCCAGGTGCGGGAGGTGGCCCACCAGATCTTCCGCTACGCCAAGAAAAACCAGGTGTCCGCTTTCCTCATCGGGCACATCACCAAGGAGGGGTCGCTGGCCGGCCCAAAGTCCCTGGAGCACATGGTGGACGTCGTCCTCCTCTTCGAGGGCGAGCGCGACCACAGCCACAGGGTCCTGCGGGCCCTCAAGAACCGCTACGGGCCCGTGAGCGAGCTGGCCGTTTTCGAGATGAGCTCCGAGGGGCTGCGGGCCATCGGAAACCCGAGCGAATTCTTCCTCCGGGAGCGGCCGGCCGAGGAGCCGGGGAGCGTCGTCGTCTGCGCCCTCAAGGGCTCGCGGCCGCTGCTCGTCGAGATCCAGGCCCTGGTCTCAGACACGCTCTTCGCTTCGAACCCGCGGCGCATGACGATCGGCCTGGACCATTTCCGGGCCTCGATGCTGCTCGCGCTCGTGGAGAAGCGGATGGGCTTCGGGTTCGGCGGCCAGGACATCTATCTGAACGTGGCCGGCGGCCTGACGATCGAAGAGCCGGCCGCGGACCTGGCGGTCATCGCCGCCGTCGTCTCCTCGCTCAAGAACAAGGCCGTTCCGGCCGATACGGTCGTCTTCGGCGAGGTGGGTCTGTCCGGCGAGGTGCGCTCGGTCGGACAGGCCGGGCTGCGCCTCAAGGAGGCCGCGGCGCTCGGGTTCCGGACCGTCATCCTGCCCAAGAACAACGCGGCGGCCCTGGCCGCGGAGCGTCCGGACGGCATACGCGCGGCCGGCGTCGACAGCGTCCGCCAAGCCATGAAAATATTATTCTCATGAATCATAAATCCAACATGATAAGGATCATCCGATGGGCATCTTTCTTTTCCGCATTTTTTTCATCGTCCTGACCACGGCCGCCGGGTATTTTTTCCCGCTCTTCAAGCTCGACCGGCGGCTCGGCGGCGCCGTGGCCTTCGTCCTGGCCGTGCTCATCATCCACCTCGAGACCCGCATCCGCAAGACCCAGTTCAAGGTCATCTGGGGCTCGACCGTGGGAACCTTCGCCGGCATCGCCCTCGGCTGGGGCCTGGGCGCGGTGTTCAGCTGGGGGCTCGGGGCCCTCTATGCCGAGCGGCCCAACGACCGGATGGCGACCACGACCTTCCTCCGCCTCTTCTTCCTGATCATCATGCCCTACATCGGCTTCCTGGTGGGCATGCGGAAGTCGGAGTGGCTCAACCCCGCCTACCTCTTCCGATTTTTCAAGGAAAAGAGAGTCGGCCGCAGCTACAAGATCCTGGACACGAGCGTCATCATCGACGGCCGCATCCAGGACATCTGCGACACGGCCTTCATCGAGGGGGCGCTCGTCGTGCCCCAGTTCATCCTCAAGGAGCTGCAGCTCATCGCCGACTCCTCGGACTCGACCAAGCGCCAGCGCGGCCGCCGGGGGCTCGACGTCCTCGACCACCTCCAGAAGTCCTCGCAGGTCGCGGTCGTCATCTCCGAGATGGACTTCCCCGAGGTCCGGGACGTGGACTCCAAGCTCATCGAGCTGGCCAAGCACCTGGACGCCAAGCTCATCACCAACGATCTGAACCTCAACAAGGTCGCCCGGCTGCAGGGGCTCAAGGTGCTCAACATCAACGAGCTGGCCAACGCCCTCAAGCCCATGGTCCTGCCCGGGGAGACGATGCGCGTCTTCATCCTCAAGGAGGGCAAGGAGAAGGACCAGGGCGTGGCCTACCTCGACGACGGGACGATGGTTGTCGTCGACAACTCGCGTCGGATGATCGGCCAGACAATCGACGTCACGGTGACTTCCGTGCTGCAGACGACCGTGGGCAAAATGATCTTCGGCCGCTTCAACCAGAACGACTGAAAGACATGAGCGGCGTGTGGGCTGTCATCGTGGCCGCGGGGCGCGGGGAGAGGTTCGGCTCGGCCAAGCAGTTCGCGCCGCTGAGGGGCCGGCCCCTCTACCAGTGGAGCCTGGACGTCTTCCTCAAGAGCGGGGATGTCGAGGGCGTCGTGCTCGTCGCTCCGAAGGAAATGCTCGGCCTTTTTCCGGCGGCCGGGGGAAAGCTCCGGGAAGTCGTGGCAGGAGGCGAGCGGCGGCAGGACTCGGTCGTGAACGGCTTCCGGCGCGTCCCGGCCGGAACAGACACCGTGGTTCTGGTCCACGACGGCGCCCGTCCGCTCATCACGGCGGAGCTCGTCGGCCGGGTCGCCGCCGCCGCGCGGGAGAGCGGGGCGGCCGTGCCGGGCCTGGGCGTCGAGGACACGGTCAAGGAAGCCGCCGGCGGCCGCGTGCTGCGCACGCTCGATCGCTCCGCGCTCGTCCGGATCCAGACGCCGCAGGGATTTCTCTATCCCGTGCTCAAGGAGGCGCTCGAGGCGGCGGCGGCCGACAATTTCTACGGCACGGACGAGGCCATGCTCGTGGAGAGAAAGGGGCGG
>CAZFTV010000023.1:834-10313 GCA_964521765.1 uncultured Eubacteriales bacterium | reverse complement strand
GCTTGTCCCGGGCCGGAAGCTCTATCTGGGCGGGGTCCTGATCCCGCACTCGCGCGGCCTGCTGGGCCACTCGGACGGCGACTGCCTGGTCCACGCCCTGGCGGATGCGCTCCTCGGCGCCGCGGGCGAGGGGGACATCGGGCAGCGCTTCCCCGACACCGACCCGCGCTTCAAGGACATCCGCAGCCTGGAGCTGCTCCGAGCGGTCGTGGCGCGGCTGAAAAAGAAAAGGCTTCGCGTCGTTCAGGCGGACACGATCATCGTCGCCGAACGGCCGAAGCTCGCGCCCTGCGTCCCGGCCATGAAGGCCGCCCTGGCGCCGATCCTCGGCCTCAAGCCCGGCGACCTGGGCATCAAGGCCAAGACCCAGGAGGGGCTTGGTGAGGTCGGCCGCGGCGAGGCCGTCCTGTGCTGGGCTGTTGTTCTCTTGGGGACGGGCCGAATCAAGTCGAAGAAAGCAAAGAAATAAAACCTGTTTTATCCCCAAAAATACCGCTTAAAACGCATTTTTTGACCTCAAAAAAGGGCTCTTAGCCCAACGGCATGGGCTTACTGAGGCGGATGAGTGATCAGTCCGTCGGCCGTCAGCGCGGGATCACCTCGAAGGCCAGAAAGACGGTGCGCTGGGTCGGGCTGAAATTGTTGTCGCTCACGAGGAGCAGGGTCCGGTTGCCGTTCTCGAGCACGGGACCGAAGCCCATGGCCTCGAAGTTGTCCAGGGAGCGGAATCCGGGCGTGAGGCGGCCGACGATGCCGCCGAAGTCGAGAACCAGCTCTTTTCGGACGGGGCGGACAGGTCCTGATTCTTTCAAGGACGGGACGTCTCTTATGTCCTCGGCCCCGTCGAGCGAAAAGCGGTAAATCCGTATGCGCGTGCGCGAGCGCCGCGGCCGCGGCCCCGCGTCTTCGATGAAATAGCTCCGCTCCAGGGAGAGGAATTCCCGGCCGCCGAGCGCCAAGATCTCGACGAGGCCGATATCCCCCCGGCCCGGGCCTGAGCCGTCGGGTACGGCCATCTCGTCCAGAGGATAGGCGAACTCGGCCGCCGGCGCCTCATCCCCCCCGGCGGAGACGTCGATCTCCAGGATGCGCACCAGGGACCCCTTGTCCGGACCTGAGGGCCCGCCGTCCTGGTAGAGCGCGTTCTCGGCGGCGGTGAAGAGCCGGGGCTCGTCGGGCGCCAGGGCCAGGGCTTCGAAGCTTGCGTTCGGCCGGGTGCCCCTGAGCCCCTCCCCCTCCTCCGAGGGCAAGAATTTTTCGGGCACGGAGAGGATGCGGAGGAGCTCGCCCGCGGCGCTGAAGCGGAACAGGCCGGGCACGGTTTTCCCGAGGCCGTGCCTTTCGGAGGAAATGTACAGGCTCCCGTCCGGGGCCGGGGCCAGCCCCTCGGGGTCCAGGGCGGCGGCGGGGAAGGGATTCCCGTCGGCGTCGCGCAGAAAGAAGACTCCCCGCGGCCGCACCTCGAGCCTGCCGGGCGAGACCGTTATCGAGAGACGATAGAGGCGGTAGTCGGCCTTGGCGTCCGAGAGGGCGAGGATTGTGCCCGAGGCCGGCTCATAACTCAAGGACGAGAGCCCGCCGAACATCGAGGGGTCGAGGTCGTTGAAGCGGGCGCCGGTGGGGATGTTGAAATCCCCGAGGAAATGAAGTCGGAGCTCCGAGGATGGCCCCCCCGGCCCGCCGCGGCGCGGCGCGGCGCAGCTTGCCGCCAGGAGGGCCAACACGCAGACGATGGCTTTGAGGGGATGAGGGTTATTCATGAATTTGCGATTCGGCTCCGCTCGGAACTGCCCATGAACATAGCATACGTTGCTTTGCAGATTCAATCTTGAAGAAATATGCAGCTAAGGTTTCAAGGATGGGGCGGCTAAGCCGCCAATAACCACAAAAAGTGGGGCGAAAAAGCGCTTATAAGAGGGGAAATACCACCTAGAGCTGAATAATCACTTTACTTCTTTTAAAAAATGGAAAGTGTAGACGCGACCCTGTTTTGCTTACATCTTCAGCGACGATTTATCGAAAAGGCCGGCCGGCAGGGCGGCGTCGAACTCGACCGACTCGACTTTGAATTCCGTTCCCTCTCCCGTCTTGAGCGCGTCCTTGAAGACGGCGTGCGTCTGGACCCACCTGCCCTGGATGCGCTCGATGTTCCGGACCTCAAGCGTCTTGAGCAGCCGGCCGCTCTTGGCGAACCGCTCTTCGCGCAGGACGACGAACCGCTCCCTGTCCACCCATGCCTTGCGTCGGTGATAAGCCACGTCGTCCCTGGAAGCCGTAAGCTCCAGCACCCAGCAGGGACGGCCTTCAAAAGCCTCCTCGCCCGCCACGGCGGCCGCGTACGCCTCGCGCAGCCGGTCGTTCTCCATCATGTCCTCGTAGGACAGGTCCGAGCCCATGACCGACTGGCGGAGCATATGCCCCGAAATGCTGATCGTCCTGTCCGTCGAGGGCGAATAGGTCCACAGCTGATCGCCCAGCTTGAGCATCTTGATGCCCTTCTCCCGCGGCGGGTAAAGGTATTCGGTGAAGGCCTTGTCGTCGCCCTCGACCCATGACTTGGCCTTGATCGTGCGGCTCGACCGGCGGCCGTGGACCGTCATCTCGCTGACGATGATCATCGAACTCGGCACGGCGTTCCGGTCCACGCGGTCGAGGATTTCCTCAGCGGACAAACTCTGAGCGCCCGCCGGAGCGGTCGCGCAAAACCCCAGGATCATGAGGAAGATGCTCAAGTGAAGAGCGAGTGATTTTACCGCCATCCGTCGGCCTGCCGCCGCGCAGGGCGCACGGCTCGCCTCTTCCCTTTCTCGCGCGCGGCCTGAACAACGCGCCGCGGTCGAGCGGGCATACCCCCTTGGAACTCCCGACGACCGGCCCCCCGCGTCAAGCCGAGGAGCATGTCCGCCGGTCGTCAAGCTGGAGGAGCGGGAAGCCGCGACCTTGCCGGCCGCATGATGAGGCGATTGCGATCCGACCCGCCCGGGAAGATATTTTAGGTGCGCTTGTGCGTTCATGTTTCGAGCTCCTTGAACAGCCTCGCCGTCTGGCGCTTGTAGATGCCGCGGCCGGCGATGGCCGTGCCGATGAACGTGGCCAGGAGGCCGGGGACGAAGCCGATGACATAGCTCACGGGCGTGACCTGGGCATAGATGACCGAAGGGACGAGGACGGCGGCGTTCTTGAACAGGGCGCCGAGCTGTATTCCCACAGCCTGCATGTAATAGGACAGGGCCAATCCCAGCACCGTCCCGGCCACGGTCCCCAGAGCGCCGATCATCAGCGATTCGACGAGCAGAGAGCGGTAGACATGACCCTTGCTTTCGCCGACGGCCAGCCGGACGCCCATCTCGCCGTAACGGCGGAGACTTCCCATGAGACCCGCGTTCCACAGGACGAGGGCCATGGGCACGAGGAAGATGATCATGATGATGGACTGGGCCGAGTCGATGATGTCCAGGTAATCGCCGAGTCCGGGGGAATCGGCCAGGGTAATCATGGTTGGAGCGTATTCGTCCTCCTCCGCTTCGTACAGGGCATTGAAGGAGCGGGCCGTCTCCTCAGCCTTCTCCCGCCGGAACACCGAGTCCTTAAAAAGCCCCAGGACCTCGCCGGCGGAGTCGTTCATGTCGAGCGTGGCGCGGACATCGGCCAGGTCGGCGATGAAACCCATGCGGTCCAGGGCCGAGGCTCCGAAACGCACCGTGCCGGCAACGATGAAATTGTTCATGGTCATCGAGCCGTCCGCCGTGGCGCCGATGAGCGTCACCGTCTCATCCACCCCGACGCCGAGCCTTTGGGCCAGTTCCCTGCCGACCAGGATCTCGCCCGGCCGCTCCGGCAGCCTGCCGGTCTCGAGCCCTTCGGCCAGGGCCAGTCGTTCGGGCTCCCCGCTTCCGGGCGTGAGGATGTCGGCCCCGATGCCGAAGGCCGGTCCTTGGGCGCGCGTCTCGCCCGCCGCATCGGGGACGTCGAGCAGGCCTCCGAACCGGATGCGGACTTGCCAATCATAGTCGGGATATCTTTCCCGCAGGTCGCGGAGGAGCGCGTCCGCTCCGTCCAATGCCGCGTCGTTGGGTGCCTGGGCCGCTTCCCGGGCGTAGGCGCGGGTCATGACCTTGACGTGGCCCGTATCCAGGTTGGCGTTGGTGCGGGTCATGACCGCAAAAAAGCCTTTCATGTAACAGTAAAGGGCGACCGTGAAGAAGACGCCTATCATGACCGTCAAGAACGGGAACAGGCTCCGGCCGCGGTCGCGGATGATTCCCTTGAACAGGAATTTGATCATGACAATTTCCCCTTGATGGCCTCGGTGGGCCGGAGCTTGGCGATCCTGCGCGTCGGAAGAAAACTGACGACGGTGGTGATGAGGAAAACAAGGAGGGCCGTGCCGACGATGATGCCGGCGCTGTAGATGGGGTAGAGCGTGTTGCCGAGGGCCAGCCCGAAACTGTCCGCCTGGTCGGAGGGCAAGACCCATCCGTGGGCGGCGAAGTAGGCCAGCAACGGAATGCCGTACACGGCGCCCACGAGCATGGCCAGGAACGAAAGCATCGACCCCTCCAGGGTGAAAAGGGCGATGACCCGGCCGCGCGTCAGGCCCATGGCGATCATCGTCCCGATCTCCCGGCGCCTCCTCCAGATGGAGAGGACCTGGGTGTTGAAAACCGCCAGCATGGCCAGCGACATGAGCAAGACGTAGAAGATCGAAGTGCCGACGGTTTTCATCTGGATGAATTCCCGGATGTCTCGAAGCAGAAAATCAAGGTCCTTGTACGCCCAGCCGGACAGGCTTCCGCTTCCGGCCGTCGAGGGGGAGAAGCCCTTTTCCATGACCACCAGCGTCGCTTGCCCGGCCGCGCCGGTCATGCGGCGGAGCTCCTCGAGGGGGAGCCAGACCTGGCCCGAGTCCGCGGACTGGGCCGTGGAGCTGAACACACCGGCCACGACGACGTCGACGGCGTCGAACGTCCCCCCCACGTCCCGCCACCGCACGGTGACGGTGTCCCCTTCGGCCAGGCCGAACATGCGCGCGGCGCGCGTCCCGATGAGCGCCGGAATCTCGCCGCCGGACGGCTCGAGGCACAGGGTGGGCAGGGTGAGAATCCGTTGGCCCGGGTCGATGCCCTTGAGCAGGATGGAGAACATCCGCCCCTGGGGAAAGATCGTGCCCTGGACGACGAGGATGGGCGCGGCCCGCCCGGCATCGACGAGGTCGCGCAGGACGCCCTCCACGGGCCGGTGGGCGTCCTGGATGGTGAAGGGGTCGAGCGGGTCGTAGCCCTCGACCCAGTACTGCCCGCCCCCGTATTCGATGTCGGTGAGCGACCGGGAGGCCTCCTCGTCCATGCCCTTGAAAAGGCTCTGGGCCCAGATGATGGCCACGAAAGAGAACGACAGGACGAGGGCATTGAGCCAGGTCTTGGTCCCGGCGCCCAGCATGTTTCGGATTGCCAGCTTAAAGAGGGTCATGTCGCCCTCCCCGAAGCGTCGCCGCTTCGCGTCGCAGGCGCTTTCTTCTCCTTCGCCACGCCTGCCGTCTTTTCGTCCGCCGCCACGGCGCCGTCCACGAGCGTGATTTTGCGTCTCACGTGCCGGATGACCTTCTCGTCGTGCGTGGCGAAGATGAAAGTCGTGCCCAGGTTTTTATTCAGCGATTCCATCGTGTCCAGGATCATGTGCGAGTTCTCGGCGTCGAGGTTCGCCGTGGGCTCGTCGGCCAGGACGATGCCCGGCCGCTTGACCACGGCCCGGGCGATGGCCACCCTCTGGGACAGGCCGCCCGAGAGCTGCCCCGGCCGCGATTTGGCCCGGTCGGCGAGGCCCACCCACTCCAGGGCGTCGAGCACGGCCTTCTTGCGATCGGCGGCGCTCATCTTCATGAGCAGCAGGGGGAACTCGACGTTCTCGTAGGCGGTGTAGACCGGGAGCAGGTTGAAGGTCTGGAAGATGAACCCAATGTGCAGGCTGCGGAGCGCCGCCGCCCCGCGGTGGGAGAGCGTTTCGACCTTCAAGCCCATGACCTCGGCGCTGCCCTCGGTGGGCGCGTCGAGCGAGCCGATGATGTTGAGCAGCGTCGTTTTGCCCGAGCCGGACGGCCCGACCAGGGCGACGAACTCGCCCTTCTCGAAGGAAAGGCTCACCCTGTTCAGGGCGCGGATCGATGTCCGGCCCATGGGGTAGACCTTGGTCAGGTCCTGCGTCCTGATGATTGTTCCGTTGTCCATGTTGTTCTCCTGTGATAGCAGCCTAGGGGGAGTTTCTTCCTGTCAGTGGTTGAAAACGACCATGAGCATGAGGCCTTTGCCCAAGAAAGAATTATACCCCGTGGCAGCTGGCGTGATTCCGCCCTCCTCCGGGTTCCAGAAACCGATGAGGTGGATCTGCCAGTTGTCATAAGTTCGCTGCCAGGTCGCAAAGCTGTAAGCGTTGCGGGCGCTCCAGTCGTAGAAAATGATGGCTGAGATTCTGTCGAGCAGGCCGACAGAGGCGGAGACCGTCAAGGCCGTGAGGTCCCGAACTTCCCCCTTTTCCCAGGCGCCGCGGGCCGCGGCGATGTTCAGGTGCTCGGCCAGGAGATGAAGCCCGTTGCCCAGGGGCAGCGTGGTGTCGGCGCCCACGTTGAGGAAGCGCTGGAAGGGATAGGGATGGCCGGCCTGATGCTGGCGCACGAGAACGCCCTCTGCCCACAAACCCAATCCGGCCCCGACATCCCACTTGCCGTCGAGCGCCCAGCGGTCCTCGGCGGCGATGGGGTCGCGAAGGACGAGTTCCAAGGCGAGCCCACGGCTGAGGTCGGCGCGGCGGCGGTGGTAAGTCAGCCCCAGCTCGCCCTTGAAGAGCGGCACCTGGAGGCGGCCGCCGAACTCGGCCGAGCGGCGCGCCGTGGGGCTCGACTCCCAGCCCTTGAGTTCGTCGTTTCCGTAGAGCGCCCAGGCCCAGGCGTTGGCGTTCCCGGGGAAGTAATAGCGGACGAGAAGCCCGGTGACTCCGTCCGTCACCTGGAGCGGGTCGCGGGGGTCGAGGTGGTCGAACCACATGAGCGGACGGAGAAGGCTGGCCGAGCCGAAGTTGATTTTTTGGAGGCCGAGGCGGGCCTCGAAGCGCGCCGAGGAGAGGCGCAGCCAGGCGCGGTAGGGCTTGAGGCGAGAATCCGTTGTCGTTTGAGCGCCGCGCCGCGCGAACCCGGAGAAGGAAGCGTTGACCGAGGCCTCGGCGTCGAGGGTGAGCGCCGGGGAGAGGCCGAGCGACCAGGACAGGGAGGGGATGTAGCGCAGGCCGAAGCCCAGGGTGAATGCGGGGCTGTCGTTCGCCGACAGCCAGGATGAGGCCTGGCCGTTGAGCTCGAGCGCGGAAGATTCCGGCGCGGCTCTTTCTGTGTCAGGGAGCGAGGCATCGGAGCCGGCGGAAGGCGCGGCAAGGGAAGCGACGCAGAAGGCGGATAGGATGAGGAAAAGCCGCGGACCGGCGGCAAGTTCGGAACGCCGGCCGGAAGCAGGCAATGCGGAGAACGAGGCGAGCTCGGAGGGCGCGCCGCGGGCGGCCGTGCTTGCGACTCTCATCTTATTCTCCGGTTCTTTCTTCCCCCGTCCTTCAGGATGCCGTAGAAGAAAAGGTTCATGAGCTCGGCGCCGAGCTCCTTGGGCGTCGCGAAGAGGCGCGCCAGGCGCTCGTCTGTCACCATGTCGGCCATGATGTTCAGGAAGGCGATGAGGAATTCGGGCTTGACGTCCGCACGGATATGGCCCCGGCGCTTCGCCTTCCGGAACTCCGCCAGCGCGATCGCGAGGTTTTCGTCCATGCGACGCCGCAGGAGAGCGTGAAGCGCAGGATAGGGCGAGGCGTAGATCTCCCGGATGAACGGGGTGCTCATACCGTCCGCCTTATGAAGCTTCATCTCGATGAGCTGCCGGATCCTTTCCTCGTAAGGAATGTTTTGGTTCATGATGCGGAGGTAGTTGCCGATCATTTCATCAACGAGCTTGTTGACGACGTTCTCGGCGGCGTGGACCTTGTCCCGGTAATGCTTGTAGAATGTCATGCGGCTGACGCCGGCCTCCCGGCAGATGTCACCGACCGTCGTCTTCCGGATTCCGTACTTATAAAAAAGCGCCTCGGCCGAAGCCAGGATTTTCTCCGGCAGGGCCCGGCGCCCGACATTACGGCTGTCACGTAGCTTTTTCATTGTTTACATTTTACAATATATTATACGATAATTGTCATTAAATGGTTTAATTATAATTTCAATCCGCCAAGAAATGTGCAAGACGAATCAAACGTGTTGAGCTGCCGGTATCATAATTAAAAAATGGTTTTACTATAAGTATGACAAAAAAATATTGACTTACATAATTAAATCAGGTAAGAATTAATACAGGGCTGACACATTATGAAGATCATTACCGTCACTTCAAAAGGGCAAATTGTGATCCCGTCCGTAATCAGGAAAAAGATGAATATAAAAAAAGGAGTGAAACTCTTAGCCGTGGCGAAAAAAGGCGAAATCGTCCTCAAGCCCGTGACGAAAGACTGTTTTCATGAAATGGCTGGGATTTTGCCCACAAAAGGCCGATTGACCCGACAGCTTCTTATCGAGAGGGAAAAAGACAAACTCAAAGAAGAACAAAAATGAGCCTCGTCCTCGATGCCCATGCCTTGATGGCCTTTCTCGAAAAGGAGCCGGGATGCGAAAAAATCATCGAAATGTTTCTGGAAGCCATTGAAAAAGCCGAGCCTCTCCTCATGACGACCATCAATTACGGCGAGGTCATTTATGTCGTCCTCCGGGAATGCGGGGAGCAGAAAACCCGGGACATAGAAGAACTCATCGGGAACCTGCCGGTCAGCATCGTGGATGTCGATCTTAAGATTACGAGGGAAGCCGCCCGCTTCAAGGCATTTCATGCCCTGTCCTACGCCGATTGCTTCGCCGCGGCTCTGGCCAAGGCGCGCGGCGCCCAGCTCGTCACCGGCGACAAGGAATTCATGGCGCTCGAAAAAGACATCTCCATCCTCCGGCTCTAGCCGTAAAAATATGGTGACAGGGATGCAATTTCCTGTTTTCGCGCCATAAAAATGGGAAAATACATCTCTGTCACGTTATTAGATAACGCCAAGGAGGTTTGCGGCGATGACTCATAAGCCCGTCCTGCCTTCCGCGCCCGCCTCGGATTTCAAAGTCTACCGCTACCGCTGGGCGGTCCTCCTGGCCTTCGTGCTCATGGCCTTGATGACCCAGGTGCTGTGGATCACCTTCGCCCCGGTCACCAGCGCCGCGGCCGATTTCTACGGAACGTCCGACCTCAACATCGGCCTGCTGTCCATGGTGTTCATGATCGTCTACATCCTCCTCTTCCTGCCCGCGGCCTGGGTCATCGACACCTGGGGCTTCAAGGCCGCGGTCTCCATCGGCGGGAGCCTGAGCGCCGTCTTCGCCCTGACGCGGGGGCTTTTCGCCGAGAGCTTCACCCTGGTCCTCATCT
>CAZFTV010000023.1:0-781 GCA_964521765.1 uncultured Eubacteriales bacterium | reverse complement strand
CCCCGCTGAAAAAGGTTGGCGTCCCGAACCAGGGCCCGGGAGAGAGCCACGGCCTCCGGGCTGGGGACGCTGGCCCTCTACCTCGGCCCGCTGGCGGCCATGCTCCTCACCCCCGCGCTCGTCCTGCGCCTGGGCATGAGCCGCATGCTCCTTATCTACGGCGTGGCCACGGCCGTCGCCGCGTCCTTCTTCGTCTTCGTTGCACGCGAGCGTCCGCCCACGCCCGCGGGGAGCGACGAGCGGGTGATGATGTTCGACGGGTTGCGGTCGATGCTCCGCCGCCGCGATTTCATCTTTCTCCTGATCATGTTTTTCGTCGGCCTGGGGCTGTTCAACAGCGTGGCGACCTGGATCGAGGACATCGTCCGGCCGCGCGGGTTCACCATCTCCCAGGCGGGGCTTCTCGGCGGGCTGATGCGCATCGGCGGGATCCTGGGGGCGGTGGCCATGCCTCTCCTCTCCGACAAGCTGAGGCGGCGAAAGCCTTTCATCGTCCTGGCCCTGGCCGGGCTCGTGCCGGGCCTGGTGGGCATGACCTTCGCCACACACTACGGGCTGCTGCTTGTCTCGGGCTTCCTCTTCGGGTTCTTCCTGCTGAGCGCCGGGCCGATCGGGTTCCAGTACGCGGCCGAGATCACCCACCCGGCGCCCGAGGGGACGTCGAACACGCTCCTGCTGGTCATGGGCCAAATCTCGGGCATCGCCTTCATCTTCGCCATGGACGCCCTGAAGTCCAAGGCCACGGGAGCAATGACCGCCTCGCTCCTCGGCCTGGCCGGCC
>CAZFTV010000022.1:6984-15143 GCA_964521765.1 uncultured Eubacteriales bacterium | reverse complement strand
GGGAGGGCGTGAAAAATCCGGCCCGTGAGCGAGGCCAAAGCCCAAGCCCTTATAGCCGGGCTACACCACCAGGCGGCGAAGCCCTTCCCAGTGGTTTCCACTAGGAGGCTATCGGGATTCCTCTTCTTGCGTCCCGGAGGGCGGAGGCCTAAAATGGGGTCTCTTCAGCGCGGGAAGACATGAAAGCGGACCGGGCGCTCATCGAGATCCACCTGGCCGTGCTCCTTTTCGGCCTGGCCGGACTGTTCGGCAAATGGCTGGCCCTGGCCCCTGTCCTCATCGTCTTCGGCCGGGTGACCTTCGCCGGGGCGGCGCTGGCCGCGGCCCTGGGAGCGCTCCGCCGGCCTCTTTTCGCGCGCCGATTCAAGGACCAGACGCTGTTTGCCCTGCTGGGGATTCTCCTGGCCGTTCACTGGGTCTGCTTTTTCCGGTCGATCCAGGTTTCGACCGTGGCGGTCGGGCTGCTTTCCTACTCGACATTCCCTCTGTTCACCGCTTTCCTCGAGCCGCTGCTTCTCCGTGAAAGGATGGAACGGCGGGCGGTTCTTCTGTCCCTCGTCTGCCTAGCCGGCGTGGCGCTCATCATCCCCAGGTTCGCGCTGTCGGACTCCGTCCTGCGCGGAACGCTGTGGGGCCTGGCGGCCGGAGCGTCTTTCTCCGTGTTGACCATCCTCAACAGAAGGATGCGGAGGGATCACTCCAGTCCGAGCATCGCTTTCCAGCAGGACTTTTTCGCCGCGCTGGCCCTTCTGCCCGTCGTCTGCGCCGCGCCCCGGGCGGCGATTTCCCCGCGGGACATCCTCCTGCTGGCCGCGCTGGGGCTGGTCTGCACGGCCGGCGCCCACACGCTGTTCATCGAGGGCATGAAATCGACGAGCGCCCGCACGGCCAGCTTGATCAGCTCGCTCGAGCCTGTTTATGGAATCGTCCTGGCCTTCTTTTTTTTGGGCGAGATTCCCTCCGCCCGGACCCTTCTGGGAGGAGTGCTCATCCTGTCTGCCGTGCTGGCCGTCACCCTTTCCGGCATTAAGCCCGCGTCCTCGTCCGGAAGGCTCTAGTCATACACGCTGACTGCACACCTCCCGGGGGGAGTCGCCCATGATTTCCAGCCGCCTATTTTCCTTGAGGCAAGACGTGATCGCCCGTGGCCGTGCGCCCCCTAAGCCAGCGCCCGGAATACGGACTTGATCCGCTTCAGGGCCCAGTTGAGGTCTTTGCGTCGGATGACGAGCGGCGGCGCGAAACGGATGACGTTGTCGTGGGTTTCCTTGCACAGGAGCCCCGCGTCCTTGAGTGCGACGCAGAAGCGGCGGGCGCCTCCCGCTTCGGGCTTGAGCTCGATTCCGATGAGCAGCCCCCGGCCGCGGACCTCTTTGATGTGACGGCTGCGGATCTTTTTGAGCTGTTCCAGGAACCAGGCGCCCTGCTCGGCGGCGTTCTCGACCATCTTTTCCTCGCGGATAACGCGCAAGGCCTCGCGGGCCAAGGCGCAGGCCAGGGGGTTGCCGCCGAAGGTCGAGCCGTGCTCCCCGGGCTTGAAGAGGCCCAGAGTCTCCCGGCCGCCAAGGGATAGAATCCGCCTCCCAGGGATTTGCCGATGACGACCATGTCGGGGCGGACGCCCTCGTATTCGCTGTCGAAGAGTTTTCCCGTGCGGCCCAGCCCGGTCTGGATCTCGTCGGCGATGAACAGGACGTTGTTCCGGCGGCAGATCTCGGCCGCCTCCTTCAGGAACCCCGCCGGGGGGATGAGGATTCCCGCCTCGGCCTGGATGGGCTCGATGAGCAGCGCGGCCGTCCTGGGGTTGATGGCCGCTTCCAGGGCCCTCGGGTCGCCGAAGGGAATAACCGTGAAGCCGGGGGTGAAGGGCCCGAAGTCGTCGCGATAGAGGCGCTCCGTGGAGAAGCTGACGATGGTCACCGTCCGGCCGTGAAAATTGTTGGCGCAGGCGATGATCTCGGCCTCGTCGTGAGGAACCTTTTTCACCAGGTAGGCCCATTTGCGGGCGGTCTTGATCGCCGTCTCGACCGCCTCCGCCCCGCTGTTCATGGGCAGGACCACCTCGTAACCGGTGATCTCGCACAGCTCCGCGGCGAGCAGAGGCCACTGGTCGTTGCGGAAGGCCCGCGAGGTCAGGGTCAGCCGCTTGACCTGGGCCTGAACGGTTTTGATGAGCCGGGGATGGCAGTGGCCCTGGTTGACGGCCGAGTAGGAGCTGAGGAAGTCGAGATATTTGCGGCCCTCTACGTCCCAGACCCAGATGCCCTTGGCCTTGGCGACGACCACGTCCAGGGGATGGTAATTGTGGGCGCCATATCGGTCCTCGAGCTCGATATACTGTCGGCTGTCCATGTCAACTCCTTAAGCGGGCTTGAAATGTCGGAACCGATGACGTCCGGGACACAACGGCCCGGGACATGATGGCGGAGAGGGCGGGATTCGAACCCGCGGTACGCTTTCACGCACACACGCTTTCCAAGCGTGCTCCTTCAACCGCTCGGACACCTCTCCGTTGTCCTGAAAAAAGGTATCAGAAAAACCGTTCATCGTCAACGCGGGCCAAAGCCGGCCTCGCCCGAGCCGCAGAGGATTCCCCATGATATCGGTCTGAATGGTTCGAGTGTTTTCGGCTTTAAATAAGCTGTTTTGGGGAAGGAGAGATGACGATATTTGTCAAGTCCAAAGCGTCGAAATTATTCGGTTTTCTACATTTTCAGCCTTAGCGCGTCAGGCTCACCTTTATGGGTGAGATGCTCCCACTTAATATCACCTCGCGAAATCCCCTTTTAGGGTGATTGACGGCGGAGTCCCTTTAGAACAAGATGGAAAGCCATTGTCGGAGTGGAGAAAAAACAGCGGTTTGGCTCGTCTTCTAAATGTCGACCAGCAATTGTCAAAATGACAAATATTGTCCGTAAAAATAAAGCCTAGGGGTTATGATGGCATCCAACATCGGCGAGCTTCTAATCAGGGAAAAGCTCATTACGGCTGAGCAGCATAAAAATGCGCTGGAATACCAGAAAAAAAATGAACTCCCCCTCGTCAGCGCCATTATAGCCCTGGGCTTAATTCGGGACAATGACTTGGCTCAGGCGCTGAGCCGGATCCTGGGTTTTCCCGTCATCGACCTGGAACAATTCGAAATCTACCCGGAAGTGATCAGCCTCATCGACGTCGGTGTGGCCAAGAAATACTTCCTCCTGCCCATCCATCGAATCCGCTCTTTTCTGACCCTGGCCATGGTGGACCCCACGGACCAGCAGGTCATCGACGACATCCGTTTCCGGACGGGCCTCAACATCCAGCCGGTCATAACCGCCGAGTCCTCGTTTTTAAAGGCCGTCAGCAAGTACTACGGGGATACGGACGGGCAGAAGGAGTCCGATCTCGGGGTCGAACTGGAGATGATCGACGACGGCAAGGTCAACATCATCGAAGAGCAGGCCGAAGGCTACAGCGTCACGGAGGGTGAACAGGGCGCCGAGGAAGCGCCCATCATCAACCTGGTCAACAAGCTTTTCATCGAGGCCATCAAGCGGGGCGCCAGCGACGTCCATTTCGAGCCCTATGAGACCGTTTTCCGTGTCCGCTACCGGATCGACGGCATCCTCTATGAGATGCACAACCTTCCCATGAAGTATAGAAATCCCGTCATCTCTAGGGTGAAAATCCTGTCCAACCTGAACATCGCCGAAAAGCGCCTGCCCCAGGACGGACGGATCAAGATGCGGGCCGAACTGGAAAAGGGAGGGCGCAAAGAGGTGGACATGCGCGTCTCGTCCATGCCCACCATCTTCGGAGAGAAGATCGTCTGCCGCATCCTGGACCGGGAGATGCTCAAGCTCGACATGACCCTGCTAGGCTTCGAGGAGGAGAGCCTGGCCGTCTTCAAGAAGGCCATCGTCGCTCCCTGGGGGATCGTTCTCGTCACCGGGCCCACGGGCAGCGGCAAGACCAACACCCTCTATTCGGCCATCGCCAACCTCAACTCCCTGGAGAAGAACATCCTCACCGCCGAGGACCCCGTGGAGTTCTATTTTCAGGGCGTCAACCAGGTCAACATCCGCGAGGAGATCAATTTCGACTTTCCGACCGCCCTCCGGGCGTTCCTCCGCCAGGACCCGGACATCATGCTCGTGGGCGAGATGCGGGACCCGCCCACGGTGGACATCGCCATCAAGGCCGCCCTGACTGGGCACTTGGTCTTCTCTACCATCCACACCAATGACGCGGCCTCCACCATCATGCGCCTGGTCAACATGAAAGTGGAGTCGTTCCTCATCGCCGACGCCCTGCTCCTGATCGTGGCCCAGAGGCTCGTGAGGCGCATCTGCAAGAAGTGCATCGAGCCCGACAAGGTCCCCCCGCCCGCCCTGATCGAGTCTGGTTTCAGCCCCGAGGAGGCGGAGACCGTCCAGGTCTTCCGCGGCAAGGGATGCGGACAATGCAACAACACGGGCTATAAGGGCCGAATCGGGTTGTACGAGGTCATGCCCATCACGAGCGATATCCGGCAACTCATCCTCAACCAGGCCCAATCTGTGGAAATCAAGAAGAAGGCCATGGAGGGCGGCATGATCACTCTCCGGCGCAGCGGGCTGATCAAAGCGGGCAAGGGAATCACATCCATGGACGAGGTCCTGCGAGAGACCGCGCGCGACGATATCTAGGAGTGCAGGCTATGGAAATCACCATGCATGACCTTTTGAAGAGGGCCGTGGACCTGGACGCCAGCGACCTGCACCTGACGACGCATGTCCCCCCCCGTGTCCGGGTGAACGGAGCCCTGAAATCCCTCGATTGCGAAGAGCTGACCGCTTCGGACACGAAAAACCTCATCTACAGCATCCTGAACGACAAGCAGAAAAGGCTGTTCGAAGAAAAACTGGAGCTCGATTTTTCCTTCGGCATCAAGGACCTGGGCCGGTTCCGGGCCAACGTCTTCATGCAGAAGGGCGCCGTGGCCGGGGCTTTCCGCCGCTTCCTCCCTCAGATGTGGAGCTTCTCCCAGCTCGGGCTGCCGCCGCGGATCGCCCAGCTGTGCTTTCTCCCGCGGGGCCTCGTCCTGGTTACGGGACCCACGGGTTGCGGCAAGTCCACCTCCCTGGCCTGCATGATCGAGCACATCAACTCCGAGCGGGAGGTCCATGTCGTGACCGTCGAGGACCCCATCGAGTACTTCTTTACACCCCGGAAGGCCATCATCAATCAGAGGGAGCTGTTCCAGGACACGCTGTCCTATCAGAACGCCCTGCGCTCCGTCCTGCGCGAAGACCCGGACGTGGTCCTGGTGGGGGAGATGCGAGACCTGGAAACGGTGGAGGCCACCCTGCGCGTGGCGGAAACGGGCCATCTGACCTTTTCCACGCTGCACACCAATTCCGCCGCGGAGACGATCTCGCGCATCATCGACATCTTTCCGCCGCAGTACCAGACTCAGGCCAGGGTCATCCTGTCCATGACCCTGGAGGCCGTCCTGACCCAGGCGCTCCTGCCCCGGGCCGACGGCCGGGGCCGCGTGCTGGCCCTGGAAATCCTCCTGCCCAACGTGGCCATCCGCAACCTCATCCGCGAGAACAAGCTCCACCAGATTTATTCCAACATGCAGCTCGGACAGGAGAAATTCGGCATGTTGACTTTCAACCAGTCGCTGGCCGACCTCTACTTCCGCGGCCTGATCACGTATGAGACGGCCCTGGGCACCACATCGTTTCCGGAAGAGTTGACGGATATCATCCAGAGGCGGCAGGCTCTGCCGCGGGGCGGCGGCCGAGGAGATCTGAAGAAATAGGAGGAGCCATGGCCCTATACGTTTGGACGGGAAAGAACAAGTTCGGGGACGTGGTCCACGGCGAGCGCGTGGCCCGCTCCATCGAGGAGCTGAACCGGATCCTCCAGCGGGAGCAGATTCAGGTGCAGAAGATCCAGCCCCTGCGGGCCGGCCTGCGCATTCCCTTCCTCAAGATGGAGCGGGTGGGGCTCAAGGATCTGGCCGTCTACAGCCGGCAGCTGTCGGTGCTCATCGACGCCGAGCTGCCTCTCATCCAGAGCCTGAACATCCTCATCGAGCAGACAAAGAGCCGCTATTTCAAAAGAGTCATCACCAGCATTCGGGAGGATGTCGAGGGCGGGGCCAGCCTGAACCAGGCCAAGCGCAAGTTCCCCCGAGTGTTCGACGACCTGTACTGCAACCTGATCGCGTCGGGCGAGCAGAGCGGCTCGCTGGACGTCATGCTCCGCCGCATCTCCGAGTACATCGAGAAGAACATTAAGCTCCGCGCCCAGGTGCGCCAGGCTATGATCTACCCCTCGGCCATCATCTCCTTCGCCGCCCTGGTGACCATCTTCATGATGTGGAAGGTCATCCCGGTTTTCGGCCAGATCTTCATCGAGCTGGGCGCCGAGCTGCCCTTCCTGACGCAGATGACGCTCGGAGCCAGCCGCTTCGTGGCCAACAACATCCTGTTCATATTCCTGGGATTGATCGGTCTGATCTTCGGGTTCCGGTACGCCCGGCGGACCGGGCCCGGCCGCAGGGTCATCGACCGCGCCATTCTGCGCATCCCCCTCTTCGGCAAACTCCTGACCAAGGTGGCCATCTCCCGCCTGACCAGGACGCTGAGCACGCTGCTGGCGGGCGGCGTGGCCATGCTGGAGAGCCTGAAGATCACCTCCACCACCACGGGCAACGTCGTCATCGAGGAGAGCGTCCTCGACGCGCGGCGCCAGGTGTCTGAAGGCCGGACCCTGTCGGACTCGTTCCGGGAGACGGGTCGCTTCCCCTTCCTCCTGACCCAGATGATCAGCGTGGGCGAGGCCACGGGAACGTTGGACGCCATGCTGTCGAAGCTGGCGGACTTCTACGACGATGAGGTCAGCGCCACGGTGGGAGCCCTGCTCGCGGTCCTGGAGCCCATCCTGCTCATCGGCGTGGGCGGCGTGACGGGTTTGCTGATCGTGTCCATGTACCTGCCCATCTTCAACCTGATGAACATGTTCTGATCGATGCGCGTCGAACGCCGGAAGCTGCTGGTGATGATCGTCCTCCGGGCGGTCGTCATGGCGCTGCTTCTCACCGCGGCCGTTATCCTCCAGTCGACGTCGACGTCTCTCCAGTCGATGACGGTCGTCTACGGCATCGTCCTGGCCTACCTGGCCTTGAGCCTCGTGTTCCTGGCCCTCTACCTCTGGGTCCGGGCTTATGCGCTGCAGGCTTTTCTTCAGGTCTTTTTCGACCTTCTTCTGGTCACCATCCTGGTCTATATCACCGGCGGCGTCCAGGGCTCGCTTCATATTCTCTATGTCCTGGTCATCCTGTCCACGAGCTACTTCCTGACAGCCCGGGCGGCGTACATCGCGGCGGCGCTTTCGGCCATTTTTTTCGGCCTGCTGGTGGAAGGCCTGTATTACGGACTCATCCCCTTTTTCCAGCCGGACCAGGCCGAAACCCTGAGCTTCGCCTCCGTCCTGTCCACGGTCGTCATCTCCTGGATGCTGTTTTTCGCCGTGGCCTTCCTCGTGAACTCCATGACCTCCCGGCTGAACAGGGCGCGAAACGAACTGCGGCTGGCTCAAAAGGAGCTGGCGGTCAAGGAAAGCCAAGCCATGGCCGGCCGCATCGCGGCCCAGATCGCCCATGAGATTCGCAACCCCCTGACGGCCATCGCCGGCGCCGTCCAGGTTCTGGGGCGGGGGGCGGCGAACGAATCCGAACACCGGGAGTTGACTCACATTGTCCTCAAGGAGACCGAGAGGGTGTCGCAGACGCTCGACCAGTTCATGGACCTCGTAGACCCGCACCAGGCGGATTTCGAAGCCCTCGACCTTTCGGCCCTTCTCAGGGACACATTGTTCATGGTCCGCAAGAGCGAGGACCTCGACGGCGAGGTCGAGCTCAGGGGCAATTATCTCTCCACGCCCGTGTCCTATTTCGGGAGCCCCAGCCAGTTCAAGCAGGTCTTCTGGAACCTGGTCAAGAACGCTTTGCGGGCCATGCCCGGCGGCGGAACCCTGGACATGGATTTCGAGCGCCGGCAGGAGGGAGGCGTCCGCATCCGCTTCGCGGACTCCGGCCTGGGCATGTCCGAGGAGGCGCGCCGGCGCCTGTTCGAGCCGTTCTACTCCGGGTTCGAGAGCGGCCGGGGGCTGGGCGCCCGCGG
>CAZFTV010000022.1:4675-6914 GCA_964521765.1 uncultured Eubacteriales bacterium | reverse complement strand
GGGCCGGGGAACGACGATCCTCATCGACCTGCCCCGGTCGGCCGGTCTCCCGAAAAAGAGCGGTGAAGCGAGCCGGGAGGGCTGATGGAAACCATCCTTATCATCGACGACGAGAAGAGCATCCTCGACCTGCTCGGCCTCGTCTTCCGCAAGGACGGCTTCCAGATCAAGACCTGCTCCTCGCCGGACAAGGTGTTCGACGTGATTCAAGGCGAGGTCTTCGACTTCCTCCTGTGCGATATCAAGATGCCCCCCCTGGACGGGATGGACGTGCTGCGCTTCATGCGCCAGGAAAAACCCGAAGTGCCGGTGGTCATGATGACCGCCTACGGCAGCGTCAAGCAGGCGGTCGAATCCCTGAAGATCGGGGCCCTGGACTACGTCATGAAGCCCTTCGACGTCGAGGAGCTGCGGATCATCGTCTCCCGAGGGTTTGAGCGCCTGCGTCTGGCCGAGGAAAACGTCCTGTTGAAGAAGAGGCTCGAGGAGCAGGGCGGGCTGGGGTTGATGGTCGGCAAGAGCAAGGCCATGAAGGAGGTCTACAGCCTGATCGAACGGGTGGCCGGCACGGACACGACCGTCCTCATCCAGGGGGAGAGCGGCACGGGCAAGGAGCTGGCCGCCCAGGCCATCCATTCCCTCAGTCCGCGCAAGGAACGGCCGTTCATCTCCATCAACTGCGCCGCGCTGCCGGAGAACCTCCTGGAGAGCGAGCTGTTCGGCCACGTCAGGGGCGCGTTTACCGGAGCGATGACCGACAAGAAGGGCATGTTCGAGGTCGCGCACCGCGGGACGCTCTTCCTGGACGAAGTGGCCGAGATGGCTCCCATGACCCAGGTCAAGCTTTTACGGACTCTTCAGGAGCGCAAAATCCGTCGCGTGGGCGGTACGGATGAGTCGGCCGTGGACGTGCGCATCATCGCCGCCACCAACCAGGACCTGAAGAAGAGGATGGATGAGGGACGATTCCGGGAGGAGCTGTTTTACAGGCTGAACGTCATCTCCTTCGAGATGCCTCCCCTGCGCAGAAAAACCGAGGACATCCCCGTGCTCGTCGGCCTTTTCCTTCAAAAGTACTGCCTGCGCATGGGGAAGAAGATGAAGCGCCTGACGCCCGAAATCATCGGACTTCTGGAGGCCTATCCCTGGCCGGGAAACATCCGGGAGCTGGAGAACGTCATCGAGCGCATCGTGGCCATCGAGGACCGGGAGACGATCACGCCCGCCTGCCTGCCCGCGGAAATCCTCTCGCCCCGCCGCGACGACCCGTCCAAGGTTTCCCTCCGTCCCAACTTCAACCTCGAGGCTTTCGTGGCGGACATCACCAAGCGATATATCTGCGAGGCGCGCCGCTCGGCGGGCGGAAACCTGAAGAAGGCCGCTTCGCTGCTGGGAATCAGCTACCGCTCGCTGCGCTACCTGATCGAAAAGCACAAGCTGAAGGATTTTCGCAACGGAAACGGCCGCGAAGCTGTCAGCCCGGCGGAGCGAAATTAAAGTGACAATTAATGTTAAAAAACGTCAATTTTCGTCCCTTGCCGGCGACAAAAATGATGTCCGGTTATATAATTTATTTATATTTAATGGGTTATGTTTTGGCATAAAGATTGCTTAAGTAATTATCCCGGAGATAGCCTGCCGGGATGAAATATGAAAAAGGAGGATTTTTCATGAAAAAATCAAAAGGCTTCACCCTCATCGAGCTGCTGATCGTCGTGGCGATCATCGGCATCCTGGCGGCGCTTTTCATCCCCAACGCCCTGACCGCCATGCAAAAGGCCAAGCAAAAGGGGACGATGAAAGACATCAACACGATCGCGACGGCCCTGACCGACCACGTCACGGACAACGGCAATGCGCCTACCCATGACGGCGAGATGGATCAGGCTCTGCAGCTAGTTCTTTCTCCTTTCTATGTCAAGGTCTGCCCGTTAAACGACCAGTGGGGTTGGCCCTTCCGTGTTCATTCCGGACAGGCCGCGGAGTTCGCAGTCTATGGCTGCGTGTTCGGCGGAATCGATGATTTTGTCGTTGCCTCCTTCACTCGGGACGGAGAATTGGGCACAGATGAGTATGACCCTACAAACCCCGAGGCCGGCCTTTACATCGTCTCGGAAATGGCCGATTTTGCCAGGGACCTGATCATGTTCAACGGCAACTGGGTGGTCGGACCCCAGACGAGGTCATCTGCTCAGTAGTAAGCAGACAACCAAGCCAAATCTGAAGCAGTTTTTAGCCG
>CAZFTV010000022.1:0-4631 GCA_964521765.1 uncultured Eubacteriales bacterium | reverse complement strand
CCCCCAGCGCCTCTCCCGGGGAAAGTTAGCCGGTCATCGGGCTATAACGGAGAGGACGATGAGACGAGCGAGAGGAACAGGAAGCGGGGGCTTTACGCTCATCGAGCTGCTGGTTGTCGTGGCCATCATCGGCATTCTCTCCGCCCTGCTCATTCCCCTCATCCAGACGGCGATGCAGAAGACCAAGCAGAAAGCCACGATGTCCGACATTACGGTCCTCTCCAAGGCCATCATGTCCTACGTGACCGACAACGGATGCGCCCCCACAAGCCCAGACGGAGAGGTGGATAACGATTCCGAAATCATCGGCGAACTCCTTTCCATTCATTTGCGGCCTTTCGCCATCATCGACCGCTGGGGGTTCCATTTGCGGGCGTGGACGGGCGCGAGCGTCACCGGCAACTTCGGCATCGATGCCGATGAGGTCGGCGTCGAGGACTTCGTGATCCAATCCGTAGGACGGGACGGAGAGGACGAGGGGTTCACCTACAACCCGGAAGACTTTGAGAGCAATTTCTTCTCCATCCTGACGATCGAGGATTTCAATCGCGACCTGATCATCTGGAACGGGTCCTGGATCCTCGCCCCCCGGACCGGGGGATAAAGCCCGCTCCGGCCCTTCCGAATTCCCTCCCCCAGGCTCCAAGGCAATTGATAGGGCCGGGGACTGTCACGGGGGGCGACTGCGGCCATGATAACCCAGCCAATTCATGAGAATTGGTTCATGTCCCCCACATTCGGAAACCGGCTCTGTGCTATAATCCCGTCCGTGTATCCGAGGACGATCCTGGCCGGGTTGGCAATCGTTGTTTTCCTCCTCCTCCTGCTCCCACTCCTTCTGGTTTGCTTCCTCCTGCGCCTGCGGAAGCCCCTGTTCGCTTTCGCTAAAGCCATCCTGCGCCTGATCCAGGCCTTCGCCGGCCTCAAGGTCGATGTCTCGGGCCTGGAGAACGTCGACCGCCGCTCGATCTACGTCTTCATGTCCAACCACCTGAGCTTCATCGACGGCCCCCTCCTTTTTCTTCTCATTCCGCAGCCGGCGCGGGTCATCCTTAAAAAGCAGATCTTCCGCATCCCGATCCTGGGACAGTGCATGCGGTTCGCAGACTTTGTGCCCGTGGACAGGAAGGGAGTCAGACAGGGCCGGAAAGCCATCGACCGGGCGATTTCCCTGATGCGGACGAAAAAATACTCGTTTCTGATTTTTCCGGAGGGAACGCGCAGCCGGGACGGGCGGCTGCAACCCTTCAAGCGGGGAGGATTTTTCCTGGCTCAAGCCGCCGGAGCGCCCGTCGTTCCGGTGAGCATCACGGGGACGTACTCCCTCATGCCCCGCGGAAGCCTGTTCATCAGGCCGGGCCGGGCGCGCGTCCGTTTTCACCCGCCCCTGATTTCGAAGAAGGGCGACGGCGACCCCGCCGAGCTCATGGCCGGCACCCGGGAGGCCATCGTCTCGGGACTGGCCGAGGAGGGATGATGGATTTCAAGGAAAACATCCGGGAGCTGACCGAAATCCTCTCCGGCCTGGAAGCCTCTCTCCAGCCGGCCTGGGGGGAAGCGGTGGATGCCGTCTGCCGGTCTTTGCGGGCCGGCGGCAAGATGCTGGTTTTCGGCAACGGCGGGAGCGCCGCCGAGGCGCAGCATTTTGTCGCCGAGTTGGTGAACAAGTTTTTGATGAAACGGCCCGCCATCCGGGCCATCTCTCTGACCACGGACACGTCGATCCTGACCTCGGTCGGAAACGACCTGGCCTTCGACCAGATTTTCAGCCGACAGGTCGAAGCCCTGGCAGCCAAGGGGGATATCGCCCTGGCCCTGTCCACGAGCGGCACCTCGCCCAATATCCTGCGGGCGGTCGAGGCAGCCAGGAACATGGAAGTTCTGACCGTGGCCCTGACCGGCCTGGGAGGCGGCTCGCTGGCCGGAGCGGTGGATTATCTCCTGGCCGTTCCCTCGGCCAACACCCCCCGCATCCAGGAAGCGCACCTCTTTCTCCTTCACAGGCTGGCCTGGGAGGTGGAAAGGCGCCTTTTTGAGCTCTAGGCTCTCTTCGGTTCTCTCGGCTAGTCCTCGACTCCGGTCACGGCCTTCTTCAAGTCCGCCGCTCCGCCCGCTCCGCTGTTGAACAGATAAACCGAGACGTCCTGCAGGAGCCGCCGCCAGAGGTTTTTGTGAAGCTCCATTCGCTCGGGCGAGGAGGCCAAAAGGTGGGGGTTGAAATACGGCGCATTTCCCGACGAGCCCAGGCCCTTCTTCTGTCCGGGGATTTCGCCCGACTCGAGGAGCCGCAGGGCTTCTTCTCTGTCGAGCTCGACCACGGCCGGCGACGTCGGGTCGTTGCGCAGGAGAAACACCCAGCGCAGAACGCCCCTCCGGGCATAGGAAGCGGAGCCGAGCCAGCCGGGGTCGAGGAGAGCGTGGCTTTCTTTGGAGGCCTTGTAGCAGAACAGGGATCCGCGGTCCAGGCGGCAGTCCTCCCCGCGCAGACATGCCGCGTTCTGGCAGTCTTCTTTTTTGACGACGACATTCTCGCATTTGCTGGCGTCGAAGAGGGGCGCCAGCGGGGGGCGGGACTCGACGGTATTGGTCGGAAGATAGAGCTTCCGCTCGACGTTGTCGGCGACGGGGCCGTCGCCCGCATGACGGACGAAGAACTGGTCGGTCGAGTGGAGGCGGAAACGCCCGTCGCGCAGGAGGTCGAAGAACAGCTCGGTTTTGCGCGTCCCCGGGGGGCCGACAAGCGCCAACAGGCGGCCTCCGACCTCGGCGGCCATGCCGCGCACGCCGTGGCTGAGGAGCATCCTCTCGGCCGTGTCCATGACCAGGCCGAGAGCCAGGCTGCGGACGGGGCCGTAGGCGTCGGTATTCACCAGGACGCCGGTCCGGGTCTCCGAGTTGAAGTAGGCCCGGGGTTCCCGTCCGGCGATGCCGTCGACGGCGTAGAGGACTCCGTGCGGCTCCAGCCCTCCCTCGAGCGGGGAAGGATACCAGTTTTCCATCCAGAAATCATAGAGGTGGGCGACGTTTGTCCTGAGCCGGACGATGACGCCCTGGATGTTGACGTTCCACTCGTAAACAGGGGAGGACACGAGGTGGTTCTCCATCTCCGCCGCCAGCGCGTCGCGCAGGGGAACGGTGACGGCGGGCTCGACGGGCACCGATTTTCGGACGCGCGTCTGCGTGTTGTTCAGGGCGGCCACTCGGGCTTTGCGCGAGGGCTTGAGGTCGGAAAGGGCCTTAACGATCCGGTCCAAGCCCTTCTCCAGGTTCTCCATGGAGGTGGCGTAGGACAGGCGGATGTGCTCGTCCGCGGCGAAGGCGTCTCCGGGGACGATGGCCAACCGGGCTTCCTTGAGGAGGTAGTAGGCCAGGCCGTAGGAGTTCCGCATCCTCATGCCCTGGAATTCCTTGTCGTAGAACGAGGAGACGTTGGGGAAGAGATAAAAGGCGCCCTGGGGCTTGAAGCACGACAGGCCCGCCACGGCCTGCAGGCGCATAAAGACGTAATTGCGTCGCCGCTGGAACTCGGCAGCCATGCGCGACACTTCGTGTTGCGGGCCGCGGAGCGCCTCGAGGGCCGCTTTCTGGGAGATCGAGCAAGGGTTGGAAGTGGTGTGGCTCTGGATCTTGGCCATGGCTCCGATGATGTCGGCCGGGCCGGCGGCGTAGCCGATCCGCCAGCCGGTCATGGAATAGGACTTTGACACGCCGTCGATGAGGATGGTCTTTTTCTTGACGTCCTCGCCCAGGGAGGCGAAGGGCGTGAAGGCGAACCCGTCGTAGACAAGTTTGCCGTAGATCTCGTCGGCGATGACGTACAGGTCTTCTCCCCGGATGACGGCCGCCAGGGCTTCGAGCTGCGGCCGGGCGTAGGTCGCGCCCGTCGGGTTCGAGGGGTTGTTGAGCAGGACGGCCTTGGTGGCGGGGGTGATGGCCGCCTTGAGGGCCTCGGGAGTCAGGAGAAAACCGTGCTCCTCCCGCGTGGGGACGACGACCGGCTTCCCCTTGGCCAGGGTGACGAGGTGCGGATACGTCACCCAGTAGGGGGCGGGGATGATGACCTCCTCGCCCTCGTTGACCAGGGCTTGGAGGAGATGGAAGAGCGAGCTTTTGGCCCCGGTCGAGATGATGACCTCGCCGGGCGCGTAGCTAAGCCCGTGGTCCTCCCGCAGGCGGTCGATGACCGCCTTCTTGAGCTCGGGGATGCCCTCGTTTTCGGTGTATTTGGTGAAGTTGTCCTCGATGGCCTTGACGCCCGCGGCCTTGACGTTCGCCGGCGTGTTAAAATCCGGCTCGCCGACGCTGAGGTCGATGACGTCGATCCCCTCGGCGCGCATGGCCCTGGCCTTGGCCGAGATCTTCAGCGTGGGCGAGGTCCCGATCTGGTTCGCTTTCTCTGAAACCATGATGAAGCCTATGGAGCCGGGCGGCGTTTACTTGGCCGGCTTGTCGTCTTTGCCCTCGGGGGACAGCTTGTCCTGCAGGAATTTCTTGAGGTCCACTCCGACCAGGGACTTGACGACTTCGGGCATCTGGGCCAGGATCTCGGCCACCTGGCCGGTGATCCTGGTCGTGCCCAAACCCTTGTCCCCTCCGATGACCACGATCTTGTCCACCTTGGCCAGCGGCTC
>CAZFTV010000021.1:1196-15160 GCA_964521765.1 uncultured Eubacteriales bacterium | reverse complement strand
CCGTTGGGGCCGACGATGGCCGTGATGCCGGGGTGGAAGACGATCCGGGTCCGGTCGGGAAAGGACTTAAAGCCCTGGATGTCGAGCTTCTTGATGATAGAGCCGCTCATAGAATTTCGCTTTGGACACGGACCTGTGATGATATTTCCGGAAAATCCGGAAGCTATTGTAATCGAATCGGCGGCGATTGGGAAGCAAAAAAGACGGGGTTTTCTTGACAGTTTCAGGTGATTTGTTTAATGTGAAGAGGTTCAAGGCATCCGCGCGGGCCAGCGTAGCTCAGCCGGTAGAGCAACTGATTCGTAATCAGTAGGTCGGAGGTTCAATTCCTCTCGCTGGCTCTTTTTTTCCGGGACCATTCAGGCGCTTCCGCGGGGGACGGCTGGATCGATGATGCTTCCGAGTCCCTCCCGGGAGTTGACTCCGGCGGATAAACTTATAGAATAAAGAGTTCCTCAAGGAATCTTCATGAAGAAGCTTATCGCCTTTCTTTCAATGAGTTTCTTTGCGGCCGCCATGCTCCCTGTCGCAGCCGGCGCTCAATCCTCGAACGGATCTCTCGGCCTGAAAGCTTACGGCGGGCCGAGCTGCATCGGCGGCGGCGACTTCAACTCCGGCCAGAAAGGCTGGGCGGATTTTTACGGCATTATTTTCGGGCTGTTGACCTATTCCTCAGCGGGGGAAATCAAGCCGGTCGACCTGGGGCTGAATTTCGGCGGAGAAGCGATCTATCGATTCAGCCCCGCCCTGGGGATCGGCCTCGGCTTCGGCCTTATTCAGGCCTCCAAAACATCGGAAATGACTTTCACCCCGGCCCAGGCCGGCCTGGATGTTTTAAGCTATGAGGCCAAAACCCAGCTGAACGCCGCGCCGTTCACGCTCAGCGCTTATTATTTTCCGCCGTTGAAGGGGAAGATGTCTTTCTTCATCCAAGCGGGCCTGGGTCCCTGTCTGGCCTGGGGCTATGCCTCGCAGCGGATGTCCGACGAGGACGGCGGCTGGACTCTGAATGAGATCAAGGCCCACGGCGGGGGGGTGGGCTTCCACGGCGGGATCGGCTTGGAATACGAGCTCGGCCGCCGGCTGGCGTTTTTCGCCGAAGTCCGGGGCCGGCTGGCCTCTTTCGCCAATTTCAAGGGCGAGGCGGACATTTCGGACAACACGGGATGGTCCGAATCTGTCAGTGGACTGCTGTGGAACGAGAGGGTGGACCTCGGCTCGCTGGGATCCGTGGAGACGATCGAGGTTTCCGACTCAGAGCCGACCGGGTCCGGAGTCAGCGACGCCTGGAGGACCAGAATCAACTTCAGCGGCGTGTCATTTGTCCTGGGAGTTGTCTTCCGGCTATGAAGCCTTGTCGAAGACGTGGGGAAGTTCCGATGAAAAAAACAACGCCCAGCATTTTTCTTGTCGCCTTTCTGCTCGCCTCCTTTTCTCCGGCCGCCGCGGCTGATCCGGCTTCGGGAGGCAGGACGGCCCTGCGCCTCTACGGCGGATTGAACACGATGAGCGGAGGCGACTTCAATCGGGGGTTGTGCGGCTGGCTCGACCTCTGGGCGCACGCGGGCTCCTCGTGGGGGGTGGATACGGACGTGGCGGGAAGTCCCGGAGGATGGGGGACCGTCCTGGGAGCGGATGTTCTCTTCCCCCTGACCTCCTGGCTGTCCTTCGGAATGGGCGCGGGGCGGGTCACGGCGCGTGATGTCTGCCGGTCGAGCGCGGAGGGGAGCGGGGGAGCGGTCCCTGATGAGCAAAGCATCGAGATGTCGCTTGAGTCCCTGCCCGTCCGCGCCGGGTTCTTCGCCCACATCCCCTTCTCGGAGCGTCTCGAAATCTGCCTTCATGCCGGCGCCGTTTATCATTACCTGGCCCGGACGCAAGCCGTCTATCGCCGGGACTGGGAAAGCTATACGGAGGAAGACCGGTTCGACCTGAAGTCCAGTGGACTGGGCTATGATGGAGGGCTGGGGCTTGAGCTCAGCCTGGGGCGGCATGTCTCGGTGTTTTTGGACGGACAGTTCCGTTGGGCCAAGTTCTCCAAGCTTTTTGGGACCCTCGACCGCACCTCGAGCGAGGGAGGCGAAGAGAGCCGTGAGGGCACGCTCTATTTGTTCGATTACAGCCTGGGAGATGACGAGATTTTCACCCTGGTCGATATCCTCTCCCAGGCTCCCTCGGGACCCGCCTTTCCTCGGGCTGCGGAAGCCGTCGCGGACTTCGGCGGCTTCAGTCTCGTGGTGGGAGTGCTCTTGAAATTATAAGAGTTTTACGTTCGTTGATAAGGCGTTTCAATCTCGGCCCCCGAACGGGCTCGAAAGGAGAACAGACAGATGAAAAAGACAGCGGCGCTTTTAATTTCCATCCTGGCCCTGGCGGCCTTCGCCGGCGCGGACTATTACGTCAAGGCCAAAACTCACGCCGACGCCCTCTCCGCGATGGGGCAAAGCCAGCCGGCCAAGGACGATATGCAGGAGCAATGGATCGGGACGGACCGCTTTGCCAACATCACCCCTGAGATGTCCATTCTCATCGACCTGAAGAAGAGCGAGGCCGTTTTCATCAACCATTCAAGCCAAACGTACACTCCGGCCTCCCTGCCGCTGGACATGGCCAAGCTCCTTCCGCCCCAATATGCCCAGATGGCGGCCCTGATGAAAATGTCGGCCGCGGTCAAGCCCCTGGGCACGACGAAAAAAATCGGCTCCTGGACATGCCAGGGATACGACGTGACGATCACGATGATGATGACCGTGAGCATGACCGTCTGGGCCTCGACGGACGTGCCCTTCGACGGCTCCCTGGTCATGGACAAGTACATGAGCCGTGTTTTTCAGGGAACGATGATGCTCGACGAAGCGTCCCTGGCGGAGATGAAAAAGATCAAGGGATACTGGATCGCTTCCGAGACGATCATCGACATGATGGGCTCCAAGATGCGCTCCACGATGGAGGTCGTCGAGATCTCGCAGAAGAACCCGCCCGCGGAGGTATTTAAGATTCCGCAGGGCTATGCTCAGAGCGACACCCTGGTCATGATGAGATAACCGCGGCCCGTCCGATTCCTCAGCGGACGGCGATCAGGGTGAAGACGGCCAGGAGGCTGAAGACGGCCAGGAGGATGGTCACCAGCGTCCGGGTCAAGGGCCGGTGGCGGTCCTGGGAGTAAACGGACTCGGGATCGCCGCCGCGGGCCAGGCGGTATGGGTTTCGGCTCAGGAACGCCAGGGCCCGCGCCGCGGCCATGGCGGCGCGGCCGGTACCGTCGAAAAAATTTCCGGTCGTCTCCACGAAGAGTTCGCGGAGGAAACCCGCCGGACGGCGGAAGAACCAGTCGACATCCAGGACCGTGCCGGCGTGTGGCTCGAGCAGCCTGCGGCACAGCCAGAAGGCCGCCAGGGTGAGGACGAGGAGCTGGGCGGTTTCAGCCAGATGGACCCGGGCGTAAGGATGATATTCCACGGGATAGGGCAGCCAGCGGTAGAGGAGGCCTGGTTTGACGCCGTGGAGGAGGCAGACGGAGGCCGTCAATCCCATGGCCAGGTACATGTTCCAGGGGGCGCGCTCCGGCTTGAGCCCCCGGTCGCGGGAGAACCAGGTGAAAGCTGGCAGCTTGAGCCCGACGCTCAGGAACGTGCCCACCGAGGCCAGGAGCATGAGCAGCATGGCCGCCTGACGGCCCGCCTCGCCGGCTGCGCTCACGGTCATGGACTTGCTGATGAAGCCGTTGAAAAGAGGCACGCCGGAGATCGAGAACGCGGCGATCATGTAGAGCGCCAGGACCGCGGGCTGGCTCCTCCCCAAGCCGCCCAGTTCGCTCAGGTTGCGGCGGCCGGTGGTCTGCAGGACGAGGCCGGCGGCCATGAACAGCAGGGCCTTGTAAAGGATGTGGCTGAAAGCGTGGGCAGTCGCCCCGTTGAGGCCCATCTCCGTCCCCAGGCCGACCCCGGCCACCATGAAGCCCACCTGGCTGACGATATGATAGGAGAGAATGCCGCGGATGTCGTCGGCCAGGACGGCGTAGACAACCCCGTAGAGGGTCATGGCCACGCCCGCCCAGAGCAGGACCTCCCAGCCGGGGAACATGCGCGCCAGGGCGTAAACGGCCGTCTTGGTCGTGAAAGCGCTCAGGAACACGGCTCCCGTGACCGTGGCCCGGGGATAGGCGTCCGGGAGCCAGGTGTGCAGGGGGACGACCGCGGCGTTGACCGCCACGCCGAGGAGAATGAGCCAGGCAGCGGCCGATGCGCCCGGCGCGAAGGCGACGATTTCCAGGCTGCCGCCGTTTTGCGAGGCCAGCCAGAAGATCCCCAGGAGCAGCAGCCCGCCGCCGAGGAGATGATAGAGGATGTAACGGAACCCTGCCCGGCGCGCTTCCCGGTTTCGCGCCGCCCAGACGAGGAAGGTCGAGGCCGCAGCCATCACCTCCCAGCAGACAAAGAAGGTGAAGAAGTCCCCGGCGAAGGTTGCTCCCAGGGAGCCCCCGGCGTACAGGAGCGCGGCGCACTGCTGGCCGGTGTCCCGCAGGTGGAGGGCGTACAGGCCTCCCGCCGCGGCGATGAAGGCGAAGATGATGCCGAACAGGCGGCTGAGAGCGTCCACGCGGCAGAGGGTGAGCGTCTGGTCAAGGAAGGGGACATCGAGCCGCGCACCGTCCGGAAGGATAAAAACGAGAGCCAGTCCGGCCAAAGAGAAAAGGACGAAGGCCGCGGCCCGAACCCTCCGGCTGAGAAGCGGCAGGATGAGCGCGCCGGCCCAGAGCGCCGCGGCGGGGGGGATCACGAGGTCAGTCATCATCGTAGTACCGCCCGCTTTTTCTCAGGAACGCCCGTCCCAACCCTAGCGCGACGGCGATGAGGAACAGGCAGCCGATAAAACCGAACAGGGCGAAGAAGCCCGGCGCGCTTTCCCACCAGGACGCGCGGTGGTTTCCTTCGGGTTTGTGAAAGACCTGAGCCGCCAGGGAGAGGAGAACAAGTCCGGCCAGCACGGCCGTCAGCGCCCCGCGGATTATTTTTCGCACGATCGTCAGCTCCCGAACAGTCCCGCCGCGACCTGCCCGGCCAGCCTGAACAATGTCCCGGGGAACAATCCCAGGACCAGCGACAGGACGGCCGTCAGAACAAGCGGCGCGACCAGCCAGGCCGAGGCTTCGCCGCGGCCTTCGAGCCCGCTGCCCCTGCGAAAGAAGGAACGCTGGACGATGGGCAGAAGGTAGGCGGCGTTGAGCAGTCCGCTCAGGATGAGGACGCCGGCCAGCAGCGGCCGTCCCGTCCCGACCGCGGCCGACCCGAGAAACCACTTGGAGAGGAAGCCGTTGAGCGGCGGAACGCCGCACAGCCCCAAGGAGCCCAGAGCGAACGCGGCCATCGTCCAGGGCATGACCTTGCCCGTGCCGTTGAGCTCGGAGACGTTTTCCCTGTGGAGGTTGACGTAGATGGCTCCGGCGCAGAAAAAGAGCGTGATTTTCATCGTGGCATGGAAGGCCAGGTGGAGGAGCGCCCCGACCAGGGCCGGCCCGGAGACGAGCGCCGTCCCCAGGACGATGTAGGAGAGATGGGAAACCGTGGAGTAGGCCAGCCGCCGCTTGAGGTTGTCCTGTCTCAAGGCCAATAGCGACCCGGCGAGGATGGTCGTCACGGCCAGGACGATGAGGATCGTGTCCAGGCCGTAACGACACAGCAGGTCGGGGCCGAAGACGAAGGCCGCGACCCGGACCAGGCCGAAGACGCCCGCCTTGACCACGGCCACGGCGTGGAGCAGGGCGCTGACCGGCGTGGGCGCGACCATGGCCGTCGGCAGCCAGCTGTGGAGGGGCATGATGGCCGACTTGACCCCGACGCCGCCCAGGAAGAGGAGAAAGAGCGGGACGGCGGTTTTTCCCGCCAGAGTCAGGCCGGAGAAGATCCCTCCCGGCTTGAAGTCGAGGTCTCCGACGAGCAGGAAGGACCAAGCCGCCGCGGCGATGAGCAGCACGCCGGCCGAGAGGGTGAAGGCCAGGTACTTGCGTCCGGCGCTTACGGCCTCAGCCGTCTCCTTGTGGATGACCAGGGGATAGGTGGCGATCGTCAGGATCTCGTAAAAAAGAATGAAGGTCACCAGGTTGGCGGCAAAGGCGATGCCCACGGTGGCAGAGAGGCAGACGGCGAAGAAGGCGAAGTATCGGGTTTGTTTGTGCTCCTTGAGGCCGCGCGTATAGCCGATGGAATAGAGCGATGTCAGGACCCACAACCCGGAGGCGACCAGAGCGAAGAGGACGCCCAGGGGATCGGCCCGGAGCGCAAGCCGGACTCCCGGCACGACGTCGAACAGGTCCACGGCCGCCGTCCGGCCCGCCAGGGCTCCCGGCAGGAGAGCGAGAACCAGCCCGAACTTGGCTGCGGCCGCGGCCAGTGTCCACGCTTCCCTGAGGACGGGCCGGCGGGAGCTGAGGAGGATGAGCGGCACGGCCGCCAGGGAGACGAGCACGGCCAGAAGCGGAAGGAGCGAGGGAACGGCCTGTGGAGCGCTCATGGAAGGGTGATCTCCAGGCCGGGCGGCAGGAAACGGACAAGCAGCCCTTTGACGATGACGGCGTTCAGGAGACCGATGATGATCAGCGAAGCGGCCAGGACCAGGGTCGGGAGCAGCAGCGAGGGTGCGGCTTCGCCGCGGACGACGGAATCCGCGGCGTCGCGGCCCTCATCGTTCCCGGCGGCCGGCCTCAAGTACAGCCTTTCGATGACCCGAAAGAAATACACGGCGTTGAGCAGGCTGCTCACTAGGATCACGGCCAGGAAGATCCAACTCCGGTTCCGAATCGTTCCGAGCGCCAGGTACCATTTGCTGAAGAAGCCCACCGTGGGTGGAAGCCCGATCATGGACAGGGCGGCCAGGGTGAAGGCGGCCGACGTCCAGGGCATTCTCCGCCGCGTCCCGGCGTCGAGCGCCGGGATGCGGGAATGACCGAGCTGAAGCCGGAAGTTCCCGGCCACGAGGAACAGGCAGGCCTTCATCAGGCCGTGGTTCAAGACGTGGAGCACGGCTCCCAGGAGGCCCAGGGGGTTGGCCAAGCCGATCCCCAGCCCGATGTACCCCACCTGGGCGACCGAGCTGAAAGCCAGCATGCGTTTGAGCTCGTCCTGAGCCATGGCCATGACCGAGCCGTAAAGGATGCCGGCGGCGCCCAGCCAGGCGATGACCTGAGCCACGGGGACGGTGTGGGTGACGAACCTCAGGCCGAAGACGAAGAACAGGACCCGGATGAGCCCGTAAGCCCCGATCTTGGTGCCGATGGGGGCGATGAGCGAGGAGGTGGCCGTGGGCGCGTAGGTGTAGGCGTCCGGCAGCCAGCCGTGCAGGGGAAAAAGAGCCATCTTGATGCCGAACCCCAGGATCATGAAGCATAGGGCGACGATGACCTCGGGCCGGGCGCCGACGACGGCCAGGATGGCTTTCATGTCGGCCATGTTGAGCGAGCCGCTGCTCATGTAGAGAAAGCCCACGCCCAGGAGGTAGAAGCAGCCGCCGATCATGCCCAGGACCAGGTAGCGGAAAGCGGCCACGGGGGACTTCCGGTCTCCCACGGCCACCAGGCCGTAGAGGGCCAGGGAGCAGATTTCCAGGAAGACGTAAAGGTTGAAGAAATCGCCCGTCATGACGATGCCGTTGAAGCCCGACATCATGAGCATGACCAGGGCGAAGTAGGGAACATGCTTTCGTTCCGGGAGATCGGCTTCCACCGTCCGCCGGGCGTGGACCAGGACGACGAGCGCCACGGCGTTGATGACCGCGCTGAGGAAGGCTGAGAGGGGGTCGAGGACGTACTCGATGCCCACGGGCGGCGGCCAGCCCCCGAAGCGGTAGCGGAGCGTTCCCGCCTCGAGGACGCGGAAAATGTTGGACAGGGCGGCGGCCGAGGCCACGGCCGCCGCCGCCAGGGCCAGCCAATAGGCCAGGCGCCTGAGCCTAAGAGCCGCCAGCGGGATGAGCAGGCCGGTGAACAGATAGAGAAGCGGGATGAGGGCGGGGGCGTTAGTCGGGATCATGCGTCAATTTTTCCAGCAGCTCGTTCTCGTCGAGCGTCCGGTAGCGGCGCCAGATGGTGATGATCAGGGCGAAGGCCACCCCGGAGGTGGCCACTCCGACGACGATGGCCGTCAGCATCAGGCAGTGGGGCAGGGGGTTGATGTACCGGGACGTGTCGGCCGCCCCCAGGGCCGGGTCGAGAATGGGCACGGTCGCGTCCCATTTGGAGGAGCTGGCCACGAAGAAGAGGATGATGGCCACCTGAAAAATGGACATGCCGATGACCTTCTTGATGAGGTTCTTCTTGAGGACGATGCCGGCGAGCCCGATGGCCATCAGCAGGAAGATGAACCAGTAGAAATAATGTCCCACCAGAAATTCACGCATCCGGCTCACCCTCCAGGAGGTCGTCGTAGATGGCCACCAGCACGGCCATGACCGCCAGCCCCACGCCGACCTCGACGGACAGGATGCCCCACGAGCGGCGGAGGGGCTGGTGGGCGGAGAAGGGAATGAAAGCGTAGTTGAGAAACGTCCCGCCCAGGAGCATGGCCGCCAGGCCCGTGCCGTAGTAAATCAGCACTCCGAGCAGGCTCAGGGGCGTGCCCAACCGGCTGGGAAACTGTTTCTGGCCCATCTCGGACCCCAGGGAGAGACGCAGGAGGATGATGCTCGCCGCCAGAAGCGTCCCGCCCTGGAACCCGCCGCCCGGACTGTAATGTCCGTGGAAGATGACGTACAGCCCGAAGAGCATGATGAAGGGCGCCACCAGGGAGGAGATGAGGTCGATGATGGGGTTGTTCTCATTCCTTCTCATGACTTTTTCTCTCCCTGCGCAGCAGGAGGAAGCAGATCAGCCCGGCGGTCAGGATGACCGTCTCCTCCCCCAGCGTGTCGTAGCCCCGGTAATCGGCCAGGATGGTGGTCACCATGTTATCGGTGTGCATCTCCTCCTTGGAATGCCGGATGTAATGCGTCGGGGCGTTGGGCGTGCCGGCCGGGCTCGTCTCGCGGTTAGTGACGCTCAGGATGTCGCCCCTGTTGGGAAAGCCCGTCGCGGCGTAAATGAGCAGGCCGCAGAAAGCGACGAGGACGAGGACGTTCGCGGCTTTCAATCCGAGCTCCGGCGGGTCGTTTTGAAAATGAGGATGAGCAGGAGGACGCCGGTCACGCCGCCGCCGACCGTTGCCTCGGTGAATCCCACGTCCACGGCGCCCATGGCCGCGTAGAGAAGGGCCGAGACGAAGCTGAACACCGTGAGCGAGACCACGGCCGTCAGGAGGTTCTTGATCATGAGAGCGGTCACGGCGGTGAGGAGGAGGACGAGGAGCAGGACGATTTCGAGTTCGGGGTGCATTCAGTCCTCTTTCTTCTCCGTCTTCTCCGGCGGAGCGTCCCCGGTCCGGTCCCGGCGGAACCAGGGCTTGAGCCCGATCTGGAACGCGGCCCGGGCCAGGGCGTGGGTGGCGGTGGGGTTGGTCAAGCCGACGAAGGTCAGGATGAGGAGCAGCTTGACGGAATTCAGGGTGACGCCCTCGACGAGGATGAGCCCCAGGACGAGGAGCATGACGCCCAGGGTGTCGCTCTTGCCCGTGGCGTGACAGCGGGAGTAGAAGTCGGGAAAGCGGAGGAGCCCGATGCTTCCGATGAGGAGGAAGAAGGAGCCCGCGGCCAGGACGGGCAGGGCGGCGATGTGGAGACCGCTCATTTCTTTTCTTTTCCCGAGGTGAGATATTTGGCGATGGCGATCGTGCCGATGAAGTTCAGGACGGCATAGGCCAGGGTGATGTCGATGAACATGTCCACCCGGTCGAAGATGAACCCGATAAGGAGGATGAGGACCATCGTCTTCGTCCCGATGGCGCTCGCGCCCAGCATGCGGTCGGGCAGGGTCGGCCCGGCGATGACGCGGTAGAGGGGCAGGGAGATGATGACCGTCAGGGCCGAGGCCAGGATGACGAAGAACCGGTATTCAAACATGGCGGGCCTTGCGGAACAGCTTGATCTCGGAGACGACGTCATCGGGCTTGTCGCCGAAGAGCCGGGCCACCTGCCCGGGGAGCGACCCATCGACAATGCCCGCGTGGGAGGCCTCCATCAGGGAATGGACCAGGAACTCGTCGTCCTTGATGCGCAGGGTGAAGGTCCCGGGAGTGAGGGTTATGGAATTGCCGAGAATGACCAGGGCGGTGACGTTCGGCAACCGGGCCTTGAACCGGACCAGGCTGGGGTTGATGGGCATGCGGGGATGGAGGACGGCATAGGCCACCTGCAGACTGGCCAGGACGATCTGTTTCACCAGCCAGGGAACGTAGAGAGCCAGGCGGATGGTGCGCAGCGAGTGGCCGGCGGCGATGCGCTTGTGATAGTAAAGGTGGCGGTTGATCGGGACGTGAATCAGCGTCACGAGCAGCGAGCAGAAGACGCCGGCGCCTATGTGGAAGGCGTCCATGTGCCCGCTCAGGAGCAGCCACAAGCCGAGGGGCACGGCGAATTGAAGGAGGGTGCCCTTGACGAACGCTTTTTTCATGCCCGTTACCCGTCGAAGCGGCTAAAGACTATCTCTCTTAGCACAAGGAATGCCGCTTGTCAAAAATCCAACGGCCGCGGGAGGACTCTCCTTTTGTGTGATGACCGTGATCTTCATGGGGTCCTGTCGACAGAATGCGTGCGCGGCCCGGTCAGTACCAGAACGCATAGCCGATGGACAGGCGGGGGATGCTGTCGCCGTCCCGGAGGATGGCAAGGGCGCGGAAGTCGAAGCGGATGCCGGAGAAGCGGTCGAGGCGGAATTGAATGACGGCCGCGGGGCCGATGTAGGGCCCGGTCGACTTCCGGGACGTGAACTGCTTGAGGCTGTCAACCTCATGGGTTTCCGAGACGTGCATGACACCCCAGGCGACTCCGGCGTCGAGGAGGATCCGCCCGCTGGCGAACTCGAAGCGGAAGAGATAGTTCATCCCCGCGCTCAGGGCGGTGCTGGTGATGGCTAGGCCGGGGATCTGGGAGCGCTTGAGGGGGTCGAAATAATAGAAGAGCTCGGGCTCGAGGCGCAGATTGCCTTTGACCGGCAGGTTCAGGCACAAGCCCCAGGTGAAGGCGGAATGGAAATCCCCGATCCCGCTCCCCAGGCTGAGGGAAAGCTCCCGCTGCCGCGTCGTCTCCTCGCCCAGGCACGTAGCCGTGAGCAGGAGCGCCGCCGTCCAGGCCGTCAGGATGCGTTTCATTTTCTTAAAAAACATAATACGCGCCGGCGGAGAGCCGCAGCACATTCCCCTCCCCTCCGGAGAGGAAAAGCCGCCTCGCTTCGAAGCCCATTCCGGCGCGCGAACCGAGGGAAATCAGGAGGCCTCCGAAAAGCGCGGCGGCGAATCGGCTCCGCGAGAGAATTTCGCGCTCGGCGGGCGGCCGGTCGGTCAGGGTCGAAAGATAGAGAGAGGTTGCGCCCAGGCCGAGATAGGGCGTCACGCGTCCGCCCGGCTTTCCCAGGGCGCAAGTTCCCGAGAGCGACAGCCCCAGGCCGGCGCTGCTGCGATGGAAGCCCGGCGGCGGGTTCTGCTCCTCTTCGGCGGGGTTGAAGTAGTAGGCGAATTCCGCTTCAGCCGCCAGCCTCGGGTGGAGAGGGAATGCGGCCGCCAGGATGAACGACGGGCAGGAGTTGAAGGCGCCCAAGGAGATCCCGGCCCCGAGGCTCAGCCGGCGGCCCGGCCAGACGCGGGGGGAGGCCGAGGCCGGCCGGGAGAGAAGGCCGGCGAAAAAAAAGAGGAGGAATAGGATGATTAGGCCCCTCGATTTAATCACGGCTTCAATCCCGCCCCCTGAGATTTTGCCTTAGAGTGAGGATGCGCCGAAAAGCCGTTGCGCGCGGAACAGAACTCAAGGTCAGCGCCCTAACGACGTGTAATCGAACTCGGACCCGAGGAGGCTGTGGGGGATGAGGTAGACGACGAGCATCATCAGGGCTGCGCCGAGGATCCAGAAGCGCGTGCCGCGGCCTTTCCGGCCGAGGAGGAGAGCCGCGAGCCAGCCGAGAAAGACGATGAGCGTTTTATTGTCCGTCAGGTCCGTGCCCAGCGGAAAACCCGTCCAGAGGGCGCCGAACGCATATTTCTGCATGAGCGGACCGAGGATGAAACCGCCCAGGAAGAGCAGGATGAGGGTCCAGAAGGCCAGGACGCGCGGCCTGCCGCCCGGCCGCAGCGCCTCAAGGCCCGCGGCCACGCCGAGGAGAATGGCCAGGAACATGATGAGGATGTGGGGGATTATAGCCCAGGCCGGAACATCGCCGCGGAAGCGAATAACGACCGGACGGCCTCCGTTGAGCACCGCTTTTTCGTCGCCGCAAGACAGGGTCACCTTGTAGGCCAGCTTGCCGGCCATGGGCGCCCGTCCCTCCTCGCTCCCCGGCCAGAGCAGCGGAGCGGTGAGAGCCGGGACGGCCTTTTTTCCGCCGTGCGTAAGGGAGACGAGCTCGTTGGTCATGTCTACAGTCCGTTCCGGTTTCCAGGCGTCTCCTTTCTTGAAGCGCTGGTATTCGACCGTGCCCGTGATTCCGGATTCCTTCGGCACGGGCACCTTGAGCCTTAAGGGACGGGTGATGACTCCGCTGCGCTCCAAGCGGTAGGAGACGTCCCGGCCGCAGAGCGTTTCCCGGCCCCGCAGGGGATGGGTCGGCCCGGTTCTCCACTGATAGAAGAACGAGGCCAGAGTGAGGACTCCGGCCAGAAACCAGAGCACGCTTTTTTTCATCTCAGCTTTTGACTTCCAGGCCTCCCATGATGACCGTGCCCCGGACATAGAGCGTGGCCTTGGCTTCGGCCTCGGGAAGCGAGGCCGTCTTGTTTTCGACGCCCCCCAGCACGGGCGAGATGTCCGCGACGACATTCCAGTTGCGGGGGACCTTGATGTCGATGCCGCCCATGACGACGCTGACGTCGATGGTCGCTTGTCCTTTATCCAGGGTCGCGTCCCTGAGGTCGATGTCAAGCCCGCCGAGGACGACCGAAGCCCTTCCCCCCCTGAAGGACTTGGAGGTGATGATGCGGTTGACGCCGCCCAGGACGACCGAGGCGTGGAGGTCGTCGGCCACGATCGCCGGTCCGGCCGCGGCCCGGCGGCGGAAGACGGGCCCGAGGATCAGCCACAGGCCGACGAAGATGATGACCGTGGGCCAGACGTAGACCCAGACATTGTGAGGCAGGCGCCCCAGCCTCTGAAGGAGAAAGATGACTCCCAGGGCGATGAGGAGAAGGCCGGGAAAAATATCCCGGTAACCGCTGCTGATAAGCTGCCAGAGGCCGATGACGATAAGGATGACCGGCCAATACGTGCTGAAGATGTTGTGGGTGCTGACCTTCCCCATGTTTCCCAGGAGAAAGATGACGCCCACGGCGATGATGATCAGCCCCCAGATGAAACGGTCTCCTCCGCTCCGATGTTGCGGCATTGTTTGACTCCTTTGATCGACTGAATGAATATCCCGCTTTTTATATCAAAAAGAGGGGGGCTTCACAAGACCGGGACCGGACGGGTTCATACAATTTCAAACAGCCATCCCGCCGGATCGAGGCCGCAGGATTTCAAGCCATTTCCGAGCTTCGGCGGCCCTGGCGCCGGGTTTGACCAGGTCGGCGACAAGGGCTGAGCCGCAAAATACGCCCGCCGGGTCGAGCTTGTTGAGCATGCCGAGATTCTCGAGGGCGATGCCGCCGGTGTGAATGACCGTCAACCCCGGATAGGGGCCGCGCCAGGCGCGAGCCAAGCCGGAAAAGACCTGGCCTCCGGCCGCGGCGGGGAAGAGCTTGTAGATCCACTGGTGAGGATGCTTCTCCTTGAGCTCGAGGAGTTCGCAGCCGTAGAGCGCCGCCTTGTGGACGAGCTGCTTGCCGCAGTCCGACAGCCCGCCGGGCACAGCCATGGCGTCTGCGGCGACACATTCCTCGACCACTTCCGGCAGGAAA